>JAKACS010000588.1 GCA_021821235.1 Bacillota bacterium | reverse complement strand
CGGTTGGCGTTTCCACGAATCCCCCGATCGGAAGCCAAAAACTGGAATAGGACAAGGCTGGATAGGCAGAATGATTTCGGCGGTAAAAATACTTATTCGGGACGAATGGAGTGTCAATAAATGAAAGGGGGGTTTCTTGGTTTTCCGGCAATAGACTGTGTGTAAGCAAATTAGGATTGGTTTGAAGCGGCTGTTGTTTCAATGGTAGTACCTCCTAGATAAAAAGAGTCATACTCATTTTATGCTCGCTTCAGTCAAAGTAGGTGCTGTTTTTAGACTGCACGGCCGCAGTAACAAATGGGGAAAGCGGTCGTAAAAAGAGAGGAATCCCGTACTAATCTCCTAACAAATAGGAAAAGCGACCGCAAAAGCCAAAAGTGAGCAGGGCCAATTAAATTTGGCCCGTTAGCTGCACTTCTATGCTTTTTGCTCAAACAGTTTGGCGATCTCAACGATGACATTTGTCGCTTTGATCATGGATTCGACGGAAACAAATTCGTATTTGCCGTGGAAGTTTTCACCGCCGGCAAAGATATTTGGCGTTGGCAGTCCCATATAGGAAAGCTGGGAGCCGTCGGTGCCGCCGCGGATTGGTTTCGTAATGGGCTTAATTCCGAGGTTTTCCATCGCTTCATGGGCAATATCGACAATTTCCTTCACCGGCTCAATTTTATCCTTCATGTTATAATATTGATCTTTTAATTCCAAAACAACCGCTTTCTCGCCATATTTGGCTTTCAGCTCACTTGCAATTTTTTCAACAGTGGCTTTACGGGCCTCGAAGTTCTTTTTGTCAAAATCGCGGATGATATAGTACAGTTTCGTTTCCTCGACATCGCCATGAAAGGAAATTAAATGATAAAATCCTTCGTATCCGTCCGTATACTCTGGTGCTTCTTCAGCAGGAAGCTTGCTGTGGAACTCCATCGCGATTTTGGCGGAATTGACCATTTTGCCTTTTGCAGTCCCTGGATGGATATTGGTTCCATTAAACGTAAGCTTTGCGGCGGCCGCATTGAAGCTTTCATATTCTAGCTCGCCAAGCGGTCCGCCGTCAACCGTGTAGGCATAGTTTGCATTGAAGGCCTTAACGTCAAACTTATGCGGTCCCCTGCCGATCTCCTCATCTGGCGTGAAGGCGACGCGAATTTTTCCATGCTTGATTTCCGGATGCTTAAGCAAATAAGCAATTGCCGTCATGATTTCAGCAACACCAGCCTTGTCATCGGCACCAAGCAAGGTTGTTCCATCCGTTGTAATCAGCGTATGCCCTTTGTAATCAGCCAGCTGTGGAAAATCTTTTGGTGATAACACGATATGTAAGGATTCGTTTAAGGTCAGATCCTGGCCATCGTAATTTTCAACAATTTGCGGCTTGACCCCTTTGCCGGTAAAATCAGTAGCTGTATCGACATGGGCCAAGAAGCCAATTGTCGGGACATCTTTTTCCGTATTCGCTGGAAGCGTTGCCATTACATAGCCATTCTCATCAATTGTTACTTCCCCCATGCCGATTTCCTTTAATTCCTCCACTAATTGCTTCAGCAATACAAGCTGTCCCGGGGTTGACGGGCATGTGCTGCTTTCTTCATTTGACTGGGTATCCACTTTGACATACGAAGTGAATCGGGCAATGATTTCGTCTTTCACCTTGCTTCATCTCCTTCTTTTTGATTAGTTCCATCATAGCATAACTTTTTCCATAAACGGGCAAACAATGTATTGACCATACTGGTCAATGGAGATGAAATGTAATGGACTGATGTAGTCAATACGACTGGGAAGAGGGCATAGGACTATGTTTGATAAATTTCTCACGCTCGATCAGGAAAAACAAGAGCGAATTTTAAATGCTGCTAGTAAAGAGTTTGCCCAGAAAGGCTTTGTAAATGCTTCGACAAATGAAATGGTGAAAGAAGCGGGCATTTCGAAGGGGCTTCTTTTTCATTATTTTAAAAATAAAAAGCAGCTGTATTTGTTTTTAGGCACATTAAAATTAAACGTAAGTCAATTTTTGCATAAGTGGCAAATCAACAAATATTCAGTGGATTTATTTCTACTTTATTTACATAAAGTTACACAAGTGGTAATAGAGGTGCTGTTTTTTTGCGAAAATGGGTACACTTCCCCCTTACCCCCAAAACCCATTTCCTCTACTTTTATTCCTATTTAAACACTTCCTTGCATTTTTCGGGATTTATCTCACCAAACCATTTTTCAATACCATTTGCTCGATCAATCATCTTTTCCTATACTACCATGACCTTCTTTTACCTGTTTCATATACTTTCTCTATCAAGGTTACACAGGGATTCTTTCCTTTCCAAATCATACTTGCCTGCAAATCCTAAAACAGCTTCCTGTGAATCCAACATGTCCCCGTTCCAGTGCTACTCTAATCGTCCCCATACCCTTTCTATTGAATTGTATTTGCAGTGATAGGGGGGATAGTAGGCCAAAATCACTTTCACTTCATATTTAGCCGAAAACGCTATGATTCTTTTCATAAATTGTGTTATGCGACTATTATTTTCGGGTCCATTATCTGCATTGATAATCAGATTATCTAGATCATTTTGAAAGTTTTGTTTGAGCCAGTAGGCTTCTATGCTATCAACCATAAAATACGCCGTCACTTTTGTTTCTGTGAAGACTAGGTCTAGTTGATCATTGGCCACGTCCAAAATTCCAAATGGAGTCAAAAACTTTGCTAAAGTCATGATCAGCCGCCTGTACATCGCCTCTGCTTTTGCCCTCGCTGGAAAATGGCCTGATTTTCACCCTATCCTTGGTATCAATGGATAGCCGTACAACGTTGCTTTTATCTTGATACTCATCGTGCAGCTTTTTAAGATTCTCAAAAATAGCGTCTGTTTCTTCTATTTTCTTGAATGGTTTTACTTTCTTTACCTTTTTGAGCTGGTATCCAAGTCAGTCTGGTAAAAAGCCGAGTGGTTTTAAAACTTGGATCTGTCTGGCTTTATCCGTCAACGATTTCTTTAATATCCTGCAATAGGTTAGGAAGTTTAACTCCCACCTTTTTTCTGCCTCTTGCATGAAAATGATCTTGGATAGGAATCCTGATTTTAAGCTCTTTGATTCCTTTTCTAACGGTATCTCTACTCACATGAAACTCTTGCGCAACGATGGATTGACCACCTTTTCCAATAGCCTCGGCGGTCTTAGCTAAGGCTACGCGCTTATCTGAACCTGTT
>JAKACS010000587.1 GCA_021821235.1 Bacillota bacterium | reverse complement strand
TGACTAGCGATTCTGAAACAGTTCCTTCTGGGCAAATATATTGGGGTGGCTGATTCGGGTTAACGGAATAGATTCGCCATGACTGATCAAACAAGTTTAAATCACAATCCTTATCCAATAAATCCATGTTCGCTTCCCACAAGCTCTGAATCGTACCAACATCTTTCCAATATCCTTTGAATGGATAGGCAAATAATTTCATTTTCTTTTCTAGTAAAAGTGGAATAATATCTTTGCCAAAATCATGGCTTGATTCTGGATTCAGGTCATCTCTTATCAGATATTCCCTTAAAACACTCCAGTTAAATATATAAATCCCCATCGAAGCAAGATTATTTTTCGCGTTGTCAGGTTTTTCTTCAAATTCCGTTATTCTAAGCTCGGAATCTGTATTCATGATTCCAAACCGATTGGTCTCATCCCAAGGTACTTCGATAACAGAAATCGTCACATCCGCGCCTTTTTCCTCATGATGTTGGAGCATTAATTCATAGTTCATTTTATAAATATGGTCACCTGAAAGAATCAAAACGTATTCAGGATTATATTGATCGAGATAATTCAAATTCTGAAAAATAGCGCTTGCCGTGCCAGAGTACCATTTAACTTCGGAACTTTCCGCATAAGGCGGTAGCACAGTCACTCCGCCATCCTTCCTGTCAAGGTCCCATGCACTACCAATCCCAATATAGGAGTTGAGCAGAAGCGGCTGGTATTGTGTCAACACACCCACTGTATGGATTCCTGAGTTCGTGCAATTGCTTAACGGGAAATCGATAATCCGGTACTTGCCGCCAAAAGGGACGGCGGGTTTAGCTAGGCTCTTCGTCAGTGAATGAAGACGGCTTCCTCTTCCTCCTGCCAACAGCATTGCCACGCACTTCTTCTTTTGCATGAATAGTTCTCCCCTTTCTTTTGATAACAGGGCGTAACACGGAGACACCGAATGGAGAAATACTCATCTCTATAGAAAACGGCCTTCCATGGAAAGCTATTTCTTTAGCTTTGAGAACCTTTTTATTGATCACACCCGAACCTCCAAATGCTGCCGCATCACTGTTCAAAATTTCTCGATATTCACCGGACTTTGGCACTCCAATTCTGTAATCGCTGTAAACTCTCTCTGTAAAATTACATACGACAAGCAGAACCTCATCTGGATTCTGCCCTTTCCTTATAAAAGAAAAAACAGATTGGTCGCGGTTATCCGCATCAATCCATTCAAAGCCATCATGGCTCTGGTCGATTTCATAAAATGGTTTCGAACGCTTATACAATTTGATCAATTCTTTTGTATACACGTTCACTTTTTCATGCAGGTCATACTCAAACAGATTCCAATCAAGTTGCTCCTTGTCCTTCCATTCCGCGAACTGGCCAAATTCCGTTCCCATAAAAGTCAGCTTCTTGCCGGGATGGGCAACCATGAACCCAAGCAACAGCCGGAGCTGCGCAAACTTTTGCCAGTAATCACCCGGCATTTTATCCAGCAAGGATCTCTTTCCATGGACGACTTCATCATGGGAGAAGGGAAGAATAAAGTTCTCCGAAAAAGCATAATGCAGGGAGAAGGTAATCCTATCATGGATATACTTCCTATTATGGCTTTCCTCCTCCATATACTTTAATGTGTCGTTCATCCACCCCATATTCCACTTGTATGTAAATCCAAGACCGCCATATTCCACTGGGGCTGTCACCTGCGGCCAGTCGGTCGAATCCTCTGCAATCATCAACGCTCCTGGCTCAAAGTCCCTTACCGCTTTATTCAGCTTCTTTAAAAATTCCACTCCAAATTGGTTTGCTGTCTGATGGGAATTTGGCCAATAAATGATATTTGCCACTGCATCCACTCTGAAGCCGTCAATATGGTATTTCTCCAACCAGAAAAGTGCGCTTGAGATTAGGAAGCTTTGTACCTCCGTTTTTCCGAGGTCGAAATTAGCTGTTCCCCAAACCATATTCTCTCGGTCATTTTCACGCTCGTACTCAAAAGCATAACCACCATCAAATTTGTACAGCCCATGTGCATCCTTGCAAAAATGGCCGGGAATCCAATCAAGAATTACACCAATGCCATTTTGATGGCATAAATCCACGAAATACATAAAATCATGCGGAGTACCATAACGGCTGGTAACAGAAAAATAACCGGTAGATTGATAGCCCCACGACATATCGAGCGGATGCTCAGTTAAAGGCAATAGCTCAATATGTGTATATCCATGTGAAAGAATATAAGGAATCAGCTCATCTGCAAGCTCACGATAGGTAAGATACGATCCATCAGTCTGTTTTTTCCAGGAACCTGCGTGAAGCTCATAAATGAACATAGGCATTTCAAGCGTGCTCTGCCGCTCCCGCTTTTGCAGCCATTTCTGGTCCCCCCATTGGTATCCATCAAGGGAATAAACGACTGAAGCGGTATTTGGCCTCACTTCTGAAAAGAAAGCAAACGGATCAGCCTTCAGCTTCTTCTCCCCGTCCGCAGTCAAAATCTCATATTTATATATAGCCCCAGTCAGATCACCCTCAACGGCAAGTTGCCAGACACCTTCCAGATTCACCTTGTTTAATTGATCGTTCTCCCCATTCCAATGGTTAAAATCACCCACAAGCCTCACTTCAGACGCATTCGGAGCCCACACACAAAATCGAGTATATGTTTCCGTCCCTCTTTTCATGACATGCGCACCAAACAATTTATAACTTTGATACAGGTTGCCTTCATGAAACAGATGCAATTCAAACTCTGTAGGATAAATCACCATTGCTATCGCCTGCCTTTTTTAAAACGATTAAAATTCCTTATTTCAGTACTATTCTAGTTACAAGAAAAAAACCCTTGTAAATTTTTTCAAAATTTTTCGACAATAATACTTATTATATCAGAAAATTCGACAAAATACACCGGCATAGCAACAATTAACGTACTAATTCTTCCAATTTCGCCGAAATATGTGGAACGAAAGTTAGCTATATACCCGGATAAAAACAGTTCGCAAAAAAAATTGTGTGAGATGTCATAAATTGTACCTGTAGGACCAGATTTGCAGGGATAGACGGAAAGTTGTCCGAACTTGGGGCTACTTCGGACTGCTTTCGTGGAAAAAGGCGGAAAGTAGTCCGAACTTGGGACTACTTCGGACTGCTTTTGCTGGAAAAGACGGAAAGTAGTCCGAACTTAAGCCTTCTTCGGACTGCTTTTGCTGAAAAAGCCGGAAA
>JAKACS010000586.1 GCA_021821235.1 Bacillota bacterium | reverse complement strand
TTAAGCAGCTGTATGAGCAACAAGAAAAATTAATGAAAAAAAGAGACCAACAGGCCCATATCGCTGCCAAGGCACAAAATATGCAGTTGGCACGTAAGGCGATTGAAGGGAAAAAAGTGGCAGAACAAAAAATGCATGAGTACAAAACAAGTTATGAGCAAAATAAGATCATTACTGAGAAGCTGCGCGAAAAATTGGATAAGATGAGAAAGCAAGTATCAGAGCTGAAAAACAAACGTGATACATTGGTTGCCAGAGCGCAAACGGCAAAGGCTCAGCAGGAAATAAATAAAATGATGGCCGGGATTGACTCAAATTCTGCGATGGCAGGTCTGAAACGGATGGAAGATAAGGTAATGAACATGGAAGCGCAAGCGGAAGCAAGCAATGAAGTATATCAACAGGAAATGTCACTAGACGAGGAGATTCAAAGACTAAATCGTGAAAAGGAGATTGAGGAGGAATTAGCTGAATTATTGAACCAAAACGAAGGGGAAGACCGTTAAAGCGGTTCCCTTTTTTCTGTGTCGATCAAAGCTATGCGGGGGAGAGAAAAGGATGAGAATATTTCGCCGTCTGAAAAATATGTTTCAAAAAACAAAAGAGCCGATCAGGGAAGAAGAGAAAACCACGGTTCATCTTGGTGATGTTGTTGAAATTGCGATGGTTACGTATCAGGTAAGTGGAAAAATAGAAGACTCACAGCGGTATTCAGTCATGCTGACATTAGAGAACGGCAGCCAAATCCAATACCTTTTAATTGAACGTCGGGAAAAAAACATTTATTCGTTGTTTCAACCCATTGATGGGAGAATGGACACCTTTAACGAAATTCCAACAACTTTGGAAATAGATGATTCGATTTATTATTTGGAAGAACAGTATTCAGGGGTGATCAAAACGGAAGGCAGAACTCCATTGCCAAATAGCGGGGAGCAATACGTTTGGAAATTTCAGTCAGATGAACGGAAATTAGCACGAATTGAGTGGCAAGACGGAAGGTTTATGTTCTATGAAGGAGAGTCCGTTATTCCAGCTGAGGTACGAGTACTGCGCGGAACATAGGAGGTAACGAAAAATGTGGAAATTTTTGAAAGTGTTAATAGCGATTTCATTGGTTGTCTCCCTTTTTAGTGTTGTTGTCAAATGGACTGCTACTGCTTCAACATACCCTTTAGAATCAATTGTTGAAAACGGTTCCCAATTCTCAAAAGTATATCGGGCCGAAAACAAAACAGTCCCCGAAGTGGCGGACGAGATTTCTGCCAACAAGAAACCAGAGGAAATATCTAAGCAAGATTCAGAGAAAATGGTTTTAGTCTATCCAAATGAATGGTACTTTTTGCAAAAGGATCCGCAAAAGCCGAAAGATACCCTCATTGAAGTCGACAACAAAGCGTTTATACGCGAAAACTATAATCCCTCCTTTTTAAATGGCTTTATTACCGGTTATCTTTTGAATGATTTATTTCGTTCAGGCAAAAAATACACTGGCACGTTTCAAGGTTATTCCAAAAAAAATAGTTACAAGCCTAAGATTGATTACCGTCCCCCGACAACTAAACAATTGAAGTCCTTTCCCCCGCTCACAGTCAAAGGCAGTGGCTCAATCATCAAACGCGGTGAACAACTTTTTTCCAAAACCTTTAAAAATAATTCCAATGGAACGTATAAACGCAATGATCCAGCAGTTAACCGGAGTGAACCTCCGAAGCTTAAGAAGGGAAGTTTCGGAAGAATCAAACGTCGAAAGTAAGCGAATTTCTGAAAAAATGATTAATAATTTGAATAATGGGTATTTCAAAGGATGAGAAATTTTTAAGGGAGGATGGGAATTGAATAAAAAAAGAGCGATAACTATTTTTCTTGTTGCTTTCATAGCAGTACTAGGATTCTGGATCGGTGTTGGGTATCAGCCTGATCAAAAAACGGAAGCGAAAGGAAACGAAAAGCCAGTTGATGTTGTCAGTCCTAATGTGCCAAACGCCAAGTATACAACGGAGAACGGCGTGAAAGTTTTTAAACTGGATGCTGAGCCCGTGAAACAAGAAGTTTCAAAAGGTGTGTATATGATTGCGTGGGGCTACAATGGCAGCACACCAGGCCCGACCATTGTGGTAAATCAAGGTGATAAGATCCGTGTCGTTGTCACTAATAAGCTGACGGAACCAACTAGTGTCCACTGGCATGGTTTGATTGTACCTAATAATATGGATGGCGTTCCAGCGGTTGAAGACAGTCCGAAAATTGAACCAGGAAAAAGTTTTGCCTATGCATTTACGGTCAAGCAGGCGGGAACATTTATGTACCACTCACATGTGAATACAAAAAAACAAGAAATGATGGGCCTGGGCGGCATGTTTGTTTCGCTGCCAAAAGAAAATGGCGAGAAAATTGACCGTGACTATACGCTAATAACACAGGAGTGGAAGCTTGAAAAACCAGGGTCCAAAATGGGAATGATGATGAGTCCGGATGATTATGGAGAAGGGGAAGTGCCTCCGGGAACATATGAAGTAAATCCAGAAGCCATGATGTGGAATATTTTTACCTTTAACGGCAAACAGCTCCCAGATACGACGCCATTGCAAGTGAAAAAAGGTGAAAAGGTTAAAATCAGTTTAGGCAACTTAAGCATGGAAAGCCATCCAATTCATCTTCATGGACACAATGCAACGGTTGTGGCAAAAGATGGAGTGCCATTGAAAAAATCGGCACAATATGAAGTCAATACAGTGAACATTGCGCCAGGTGAAACGTATGATATTGTCTTTACTGCCGACAATCCCGGAACATGGCCGCTCCATTGCCACTTACCGCATCACACAGCTGGGCCGGATGGAAAAGAAGGCGGCATGTTTACAACTGTAAAGGTTGAATAATCATTAATGGAATAGAAAAGGCTGGCAGCTTTTACTTACTGCCGGCCTTTTTGTACAAATATCTTGTTTAGTTGTCTCTCTTTTCAACAGATTGTCTTCGTGACCAAATAATAACCGGGATCAGCAGCAACGACAAGATTCCCCCAGCGAAAGAGAGGGTGGCGTAACTGGAATTGGCCACGACTATTCCGGATAATGCACCACCGGCTGCTCCGGATAAAGCGATCAAGACATCAACCGACCCTTGGGTTTTTGCCCGAGTCGCTGGAATCGTTGCATCGACAATGATTGCTGTTCCGCTAATTAAACCAAAGTTCCACCCGAGACCAAGTAGTGCAAGCGCG
>JAKACS010000585.1 GCA_021821235.1 Bacillota bacterium | reverse complement strand
TTGCCAAGCTTTTCAGCCATCGTATCCGCTGCTATGATCCCATTGCCATAATTGTCAGCAGAAACAACACTTACATAATCTTTACCAGCAATTAATCCATTCGGCTTGTTGTCCATAAACACAACTTTCACTCCCGCTTCAGCCGCTTTTTTATATGCTGAAGCTGTAGAAACAGGGTCAACGGGAATGCTTACGATAATATCTGGCTCTTTAGCCAAAACAGTTTCAATATCTGATACTTGTTTTTCAGCCTTAAATTGGGCATCTGTTGTCGCTATCACTTCAATTCCCATTTTTGCAAAGGTTGCTTTTAAGCCATTGATTTGTGCAGTTGCCCAGTCGTTACCAGCATAGTGCATCACAATAGCCGCTTTGTAATGTCCTTTTTTGATTTTTTGAACATCCGCTTCTGTAAGCTGTAACGTTTTTGCTGAAACGGCCGATTCTCCGCCAGGACCTTTACTTAAAATTTCTTTATCCGGAATATTCTGATTAATGGTGATTGGACCAGAACTAGCAGCTGCATCTTCTGTTTTAGCTGCTTTATCTTTCCCTTGGCTGCTAGTATTGGTATTCTGGCTGCAGCCGACAAGTGCAATACTTGTCATTAATAGAATTGTCATAATAATAAATAGAATCTTTTTCATTATGAGCCCCCTTTGTTTTTTCTAGAAAATTTAAATGAACGTCAACGTTTTATACATTGAAAGAAATTGCCGACTTATTTCTGCTCCCTTTTTAGGATTTGGATAGCTGTCCAATTCAACCGTTATCCAGCCATCGTACCCTGCAGTATCTAATACCTTAAGCATTTGATCAAACTTTTGATGCCCTTCCCCCAATGGTAAAAATTCACCATTTTCGTAGTCCTTTAAATGTACATATTTGATGCGATCTCCATATTTTTTAATTACCTCAACAGGATCTCCTCCGCCCGCTTCAATATGGGCGGTATCGGGGCATAAATTAATCGTTGTTAAAGGTATTAATTTATCTAACTGATCAGGTGACTGAACACATGTCCCTAAATGCGGATGATAGCTTGGTATCAAATGATATTTATTTGCGATCTCTACTACTTTATTAAGTGCTTCTCCTAAAACCATGTAATCGCTTTCCATAATGCCGTTTGCCCGAATAGCCCCCCCACCTACAACAAGATGCTGTGCACCTAATTCAGAAGCAAATGTCGCTACATTTTCAATCTTCGATAATTCTTCTTCTACTATTTCAGGAAAAATAAAATTCCCGCCGGTATATACGCCTATGAATGTTAAAGAATTATCAGAGATTAGTTTTAAAAACTCATTTTTTTTATCTTTATATTGCATAAGATTTCCATCAAGAAGCTCAAAACCTTGGTAGCCTGCTGCAGCAATATCCTTGAGTGCTTCTTCAGTCGAACCGTTTGCCAGATAATAGAGATCCTTCACAGAAGTCACTCCTGCCGGGTGACCAACCACGCCGCCCCACGTATTCGTTTGATAGCCTATTTTCATTGCTTTTACCCACCTTTTGAGTTTTTTAGCATTTTTTGCAATAACTTTATTTTTTATTTCTTTAAAGGACACCACCTCCCTCGCAAAAGGAAACGATTACATTTTTAATTATTTTTAAATCATGCGTCTTTTAACGTATATTTAGTGGATATATATTGTTGTATTATTGAATTATAGGGGCGGATGTCAGATCAGCCCCTTATATTGTCTTTGAAGTTAAAAAATCTCACTAATCTTTTCTTTTAAATAAGCAATCGATGTTTTCGCAAACCAATCCGGTTCAGATGTTCTTGAATTAAATCCAACTTCCATCGATAGATAGCCACTATAATTAATATCTTTTAGTGCTTTAAGCACCGCTTCAAAATCACATTTGCCCTGACCAGGAGGCAAGCGGTCACTGTCAGCAAGATGAACATGGTGAAGCATATCCTTCATGCGGTATACATAGTCGCTTGCTACTTCATTCCGATAAAGAGCATGAAACGTATCAAACATAACCTTTACATTGTCCATTCCTGTTTGTTCCGCCAAAAGCAGAGCATCGTCTGCCGTTTCAATTAAGTTACTATCAGCAGGAGTTGGTTCAACTACAAGCGTCACACCGAGATCCTTTGCATATGCTGCTACTTCTTTTAAGCCTGCTAAGCTGTATTCCCAAGCCTCTTGCTGCGATGTCCCAAAAACGACCCAGCCGGCAATCCACATGACGGTTGGGCATTCCCATTCATGTGCAAGACGAACGACTTCTTTGTAGTGATTTATCGTAAATTCCCTTTCTTCTTTTAAAGGTGAACTTGGATTCATACCCGGTCCACCGCCAGGTGCAGGGAGCATAGAGGATACCTTTAAATTTTTTTCTTTTAATAGTTTTAGAATCTTTTGCCTTTTTTCAGGAGATAAATAATCAGGCCAAGCATGCGGTGCCGCACAGCCAATCTCAATCGCATCATAGCCAAATGAAGAAATACGATTGATGACTTCCTCTAAAGGATAAGAAGAAACCCAATTTGGAAAACTACTGTAAACCCATGTGTTAAAAGAAAGACCTTTCAATATGAACAGCTCCTTTTAATAATTTTTTTATAAAAATAGCTTTTAAATTGACATTCTAGCTTCCATTTTTTATTGCCAAACAAATACAGCTTTTTCTGTTTTTCTTTCATCAAACATACGGAATGCTGTTTCAGCCTCTTCCAATTTAAATTGGTGCGTTACTAATTTTTCAACAGGCAGTTTTTTTCTCACAATGAACTCAGCGATCTCATCAAATTCTTGGATTGGGAAGTACCAAGAACCTATCACAGTAATTTGTTTACGAATTAACTGCTGACTTGGCTTAATCATTGTTTCTTTGCTTTCGCCTATAAAAGCAACACGTCCATGAGCACGAACACAATCTAATGCGTCGTTCTCTGCAAATGGGCTTCCTGAACAATCGATAGCTGCGTCTGCACCCAGATTATTCGTAATACGTTTAATTTCTTCTTGCACATTTTGATTCTTACCGTTTATAGCGTAGTCTGCACCTAATTCCTTCGCAAGTTCCAAGCGCTCATCCAGCATATCGACAGCAATAACAGTTGCTCCTAAGCCTTTTGCAATCATCACTCCTGCTCCGCCCATGGGTCCCATTCCAAAAATAACGAGGTAATCTCTCCCTGAAATTCCCATGCGCTTTTGAGCATGATAAAGAGTTCCAACCGCATCTGTTGAAACCGCTGCAGTT
>JAKACS010000584.1 GCA_021821235.1 Bacillota bacterium | reverse complement strand
GCAAATACACTGGAATTTCCGACTGAAGTGGTTGGAATGACCATGCCATCCTCAGTAATCGAAACCGCTTCCAATATTGCGAAATCGATCGGCTCCAATACGTCAGCGCGCAGCCATTCAGCAGTTTGCGATAAGTGGTGATCCGTAAAATACATCTCTCCTTGATTAATTTTTTTCCGCATGGTCGCATCTGCCTGAAAGGGAAGGCGTTTGTTAATCATCCCAGCTTCAGCAAGTATTTTGTCAATATCGGACCCTAATGAAGCTCCAGTATAAATATTCACTTTTAACGGTTCTTTCTCCGCTTTTTTTACAAGCGCAAATGGAACTGCTTTTGCATCACCTGCACGTGTAAAGCCGCTTAACCCCAATGTCATCCCATCATGAATCCAGGAAGCTGCTTCTTCAGCTGATACGACCCGGTCATGAAGTCGTCGATCCCTTATACGACTGTACTGTTTCTCCACTTTTCATCCCTCTTTCTTCCCCTTTGCAGACATTGTAAACGATTTCATGAAGATTGAAGAAAAAAAGGGATAAAATTAAGGAAAAAACGGGTAAAACAGAGAAATTTGGCCTTAAAACAGGAATATTCAGAATCCGAGCAATTTTCTAAAATAAGCAGAATACGATTGGCTAACTGGAATTCGAGCTCCATTCTTTATTTCCAACAGAAAAGTTGAGTGAGTATCCGGAAATATCTCTTTTATAAAGTGGACGTTGACAATAAAGGAACGGTGACAGCGAATGAAAAAATCCTTTGGCAAAAGATACTCAAATTCAGTTAAAGGGTATTTATGTGTCCCGATTATGTTATCAGCGTAGACAAACGTTTTGCGGTCTTTTGCCTCTATGTACATAACATTTGAGAAAGGAACTGGTATCCAGCCATCATTAATTTTCACCGTGACAACGGATTTGGCATCTGAGAGTGCAGGTGAAATCGCCGTTACACAGCCTTTTAGTTCTTCTCCTTGGAAATAGGGGACAGCAATTCCGTGATAAGGAACACCAAGTACATCGCGATGAACAAATTCGGAAACCTTTTGTTTTTCCTTTAACGCTTTATAAGTGATGGTTCCCTCTTTAACCGGATCGCCTGGCTTTATTTTTAAATTGATTCGTTTGCTAGGACGGTAATAGATATAATGCTGCTCGTTCGCAACTGCTAGCGATGTTTCATCTGAAAATAACTCCCCTATAACATCTAATAAAGATGCACCCGTGAATTTCTCCATCGAAGACCCCTCTCTTTTTAAAATATGTTTGCAACAGTTTACAATAAACTGCTTCTGCCATCAGTATACCACCTTTATCATCATTTTCGGCTAAAAATCTATTCTCCCTACCTAAGAATTAGCTAAAATGCGGACAATCCGATCCTCAATTTCCTTCCCTTGCGATTCATCAAGCAAATTATTCAGGAGAATGGAAAAAACAACAAATCCGCTATTTTTTGTCTGAACATATCCTGACAATGAACTAACAGATGTAATCGAGCCTGTTTTTGCTCGTACTTTTCCAGTAAGCCCCTTGTCCTTTAACCGTTTTCTTAATGTGCCCCCTATCATTTTCTCAGGAGAACCTGCTTGCGGCAATGACTGATAAAAGACCGGGAACCAAGGCTCCTTTTGCACGGCAACTAAAAACTGACTCAGTTGATTGGCCGTTACTAAATTCATATGGGATACCCCTGAACCATCTCGCATCACGATCTGATTTGAATGAATACCAAATTGGCCAAGCTCTGTTTGAATTACCTGCAGGCCTTTTTCCGAACTTCCTGTACCATAAACATTTTTCCCTATTTCTTTGACAAGAACTTCAGCATGCCCGTTATTACTCAATTTCATAAAAGGAATCAGCAATTGTGAAAGCGGCATTGATTTTCGACTCAACAACAAATTGGCAACTTGAGGCGTTTTTCCAGTCATTGCTTTTCCCTTCACCTTTATTCCATTATCAAGCAATGATTGCTTAAAAACTTCGGTGGCGTATGATGTGGGATTCGTGACGGCAATCCACTCTTTTACTGATTTTTTGCTTTGAGAAATGGTACCTTTTATTGTAACCGTATTGGTTGTGTGATCCCGCTCGAATGTTACTTTTGTTTCCTGGTTTTCTTGAACCGTTTTTGTTTGATTCACTATTTTCAATGGATGAGCTTTAGGTGTAAATTCAACATGGGCTTTTTTGCCGAGTTGCCTGCCGGGTTTTACTTCTAAAAGAACTGTGGCCGTGTCATAGTCATTTGTAGGGGACAAGGTCAAAGCAGAAATCGGCGCACCATAATACGTTTGTTCATCGCTCCACGGCAAATCAACGGAATAACGGAGACGGTCATACCAAGTGTCATCGCCAATTACATCGCCTTGTATTTTCTTAATGCCCATATCTTTAAGCTGGAGTGCAAATTGATCGAAATCTTTTTGCAAAAGGGTCGGGTCTCCTTTGCCTTTTAAGTAAAGGTTTCCTTGCAGGATCCCTTTTTTTATTTTCCCTTTTGCCAAAATCTCGGTGGAAAACGCATAATTTTCTCCAAGAACAGATAAAGCGACCGCAGCCGTCAACAATTTCAGATTGGATGCTGGGCGTAATCGCGTATTCGCAAAATGTTCATATTGAATTTCCCCAGTTTCTGCAGAACGAATGCTGACACCGGCGATTGATCCATTCAAGTTGGGGTCTTCATTTAAAAGCCGTTCTATGCGCTCAGTCCATTTCTCCCTATCCCCTGCCGCTTCAACTGCAGATGAAGCAAGCAGCAAAAAAACAAGGCAGACTGTTACACTTTTTTTGACTATCTGCATCACTTGAATCACTCGTTTCATATTTTTTCCTTTTCCTACTATTGCCGTTATTACTCATCTTATACAGCTAAGAGTCCCCTTTGAATAAGGGGACTCTTTTTCAATTACCTTTGTAAACGTAATTCCTGCATATTGCCATTGTGCCAATATCTTTTTTCTCTCGTAAAACGAAACTGCCGACTGGATCTTGAACGGCCAGTTGTCCTTGATCTCCTGCTTCTTCTTGTACGGCGAGAGCTTCTTGACCTTCTGCTCCTTCGCGAGCGGCGGCTGCTCCTTGACCTTCTGCTTCTCCGCGAGCGGCGGCTGCTCCTTGATCTTCTGCTTCTCCCTGAACGTTTTTTTGATAATGGACCTTTATGCGAACGTCTTGAGCTTCGCGAACTTCTGCTACGGTGAGAGCGACTTGAAGTTCTTCTGCT
>JAKACS010000583.1 GCA_021821235.1 Bacillota bacterium | reverse complement strand
AATCATGTCAAATGAGGAGAGAGTTCAATTGAATGTTCGCGTTTCAAAAGAGACAGCTGCAAAATTTGATGAAATTGTCGAATATTATCAGGCGAATTTAAAGATTGGCCGGGTCTATAAAGGAGACGTTTTAGCCGATATTATCGATAAATCATATGAGATAATGAATAAACAGAAGAAAACCAATAAAAGATTTTAACGATCATTGGCAGAGTATTGAACAAAAATAAAGAGTTTAATTTGAAAATTGATTGAATATTTGAAAAATATCTCATATAATAACCTATATAAGAAAACATACCAACCGGTCAGTAAATACACACCAGTGTAAGCGTATTAAAAATTTCAGTTCATTCAACAACGGTGTTTACTTTTTGACAAAAAGGAGCGGTACAGAATATGTTATAATTTCTCATAAGACTATAAAACAGAATGTGAGGACATAGGTTGTGAAAGACAAACTAACAGAACAAAGCATCAAATTATTTGTAAAGAAGGGGTTTTCTGAAACATCGATACAAGATATTGTTGATGCACTTGGGGTGACAAAAGGGACATTTTACTATTACTTCACCAGTAAAGAAGAACTGTTGATGAATATTCACCTAGGCTACATTAATGATATGCTGACCCAGCAGGAACGGATTCTCAATGATGAATCAAAAAACTGTAAACAAAAACTATTCGATATCGTCTTTATGCTGATTAGTAATATAAAAACCCAAGGTCCGGCTGCAAAGATCTTCTTTCGGGAAATGAGAAATTTAAGCGAGGAACGGCTTGCTGTTATTATTCCTAAACGAGATCAGTTCCGGTTCAATATGGAGAAACTCGTCCGAGAGGGCGTTGAAAAAGGTGAATTCCGCTCAGATTTGAATCCTTCAATTGTCACCTTCGGAATTCTTGGGATCGCGAATTGGAGCTATCAATGGTTTAATCCAGCGGGAGAAGTTTCAGACTGGGAAGTTACAGAAGTCTTCGTTGAAATAATCCTAAAAGGCGTGCAAATCGATTGAGTAAATAGGAGAAAGGAAGTGATCACAATCCTTTCCCGATGACGGAACAAACATACTAACTAGTCAGTATAAAACAAAAAGGAGGACAATATGGAGAAAAGACACGAACTCCAAGTAACTGTCCGCTTCGGAGAAACGGATGCACTTGGCCATATAAATAACACAAGTTATTTTATTTATTTGGAAGAGGCGCGAATCCGTTTCTTTGAAGCCTTAGGCTATGGCTTGGATGCAAAAAAGTGGAATTTTATTCTTGCTTCAACAAAATGCGATTTTATCAACCAAGGATATTTTAATCAACTTTTAACGATCAGAACCTTTGTTTCAAAAATTGGAACGAAAAGTTTCCAATTAGAACATGAACTTATCTGCGCCAATACCGGAAAGCTTATCGCAAAAGGGAATGCCACTATCGTCTATTTTGATTTTGAAGCACAGAAAAGTAAACCGCTGCCTGCCTTGTTAAGAGAGCAATTAAAAACATATGCGAACGAGAAACAGTTCGCAGCCGATAAGTGAGATAAATGCTCACCTAGCTGCATAATTATCGGAATAGTTCGTATTTTTATTTTCTCATATGATTTATTGAGTCTCATGAAGAAATTCATCGGCATACATTACAGCGTTCAAATTTAAAGGGGGAAAAGGTATGCGGTTTTCTCAAACCATTGCACTTGTAACAGGGGCAGGGAGCGGAATCGGCAGGGCGACAGCCATTCAGCTTGCAAAAGAAGGAGCAAAGGTGATTTTAGTTGGTCGAACAAAACCGAAATTGGAGGAAACTGCCCGCTTGATCAATTCTGCAGCAAAAATTCCACGCGCAGAAGTTTTTTCGGCAGATGTGACCGATGCAGATGATGTTTCGGAGTTGGCGGAATACGTTGATCAGCACTATCATGACTTGCATATTCTGATCAACAATGCTGGTGGCTCGAAAAATTCACGACTATTGGAAATGCCGGAAAAGGACTGGGACTATGTCCAGACAACGAATTTAAAAAGTGTTTTTCTCGTTTCAAAAGCATTGGGAAGAATCATGGTGGAAGCTGCTAAAAACGATGATTTTCAAATGCAAAACCGGGCGATTGTAAATGTAGCCTCGCTTTCGGGTCATCAAGCAGGAGCGGAAATTCCCCATTATAGCGCGGCAAAAGCTGCGGTCATTAACTTAACCCGTTCCCTTGCATTAGAAATGTCCGCATATGGGATTCGTGTAAATTCCGTTTCACCGGGATTTGTTGAGACGCCCTTAACAAAAGAAGGACTTCAAAATGAACGTTTCGCAAAAGCAATTGAACGAAACACAGCGTTAAGAAGAGTCGGCAAGCCAGAAGAAATTGCTCATGTAATTGCATTTGCCGCCTCAAGCGATGCCTCTTATATGACGGGAAGTGATTTGCTCGTTGACGGTGGCTGGCTGATTAAATAAGCCATCAATCCAAATATCAACTAAACAAGAATAAAGGAGATGATGCCAAATGACAGCGAATGATTTAATAATTGAAAAAAAAGGATCGATCTTGCATTTGATTTTAAACCGTCCTGAACGGTTAAACGCGTTCAGTTCAGAAATGATTTCGGGTATCCTAAATGGATTGAAGGAAGCGCGTGGCGATGAAGATATCCGCGTTATTGTTTTATCGGGTGCCGGCCGTTCTTTTTGTGCCGGCGGCGATGTGACAACGATGGGGCAGGCGGGTGCGATACAAGTCTATGAGCATATCGGCAGGCTGAATGAATGCATTTTGTCAATGAAAGCAACAGAAATACCAATCATTGCCGCTGTACATGGCTTTGCCTCAGGCGCAGGGTTCAATCTTGCATTGGCATGCGATTTGATTATAGCTGCAGAGGATAGCAAGTTTGCGATGAGTTTTTCACAGGTTGGTCTTATCTCAGACGGCGGCGGTTCGTATTTTTTGCCAAGATTAATTGGTTCCCATCTGGCAAAAGAATTCTTTTTTAGTGGCAAACCTGTTACGGCACGTAGGCTTTACGAGCTTGGTGTGATCAATCAACTCGTTCCAAGCGAAAGCCTTATAGAAGAAACAATGACATTAGCAGCCAACATCGCCAACGGACCGGGAAAAGCGCTGGGAATGATGAAAAAAATTATTGATCATTCGTTTACCGCCAGTTTGGATGAAATTCTTGAACAAGAGAGGATTACACAAACAATGCTCGTCACAACCGTGGATCATCAAGAGGGAGTTGCAGCATTTAA
>JAKACS010000582.1 GCA_021821235.1 Bacillota bacterium | reverse complement strand
AAAATGTTTTCAATTTTTCCTGCATTTGTATCTCTCCTTAAAAAATAACCTATTCGATCATTATTGCCTTTATTTAGTACTTCTATCATCAAAATATACCGAAAAATAAAGATTTGTGCAACAAACCGAGCTTTGCAGCATGCTAGTTTGCGGCTCAAAACGTAGGATAAAAAAGTCCCGCTACTTACCCCCAAAAAAAGGGAATACAGTTTGAATTTTTTAATAGAGGTGCTGGAATATGTAGAAGTTTGTCGAATATTTATCTATACTTGGCGAAAACCTAGTTTATTTTCTTTGTTCTTAAAAGCAGTATAAATTTCAATTATAGTAAATAATGTACCACTTCACCTTCGATACCCTGCGAAAGTAAACTTTCTCATAAAAAATTTATTATTTTTCAGAATAAAATAATTGACGAATATGGGAATGGCTGGTATTATATAGGTAGCGAAAAATTTGTCGAATAATGACGATTAAGCACAAAAGTAAAAACCATTTTGAGAGGAGATTTAAGTATGAAATCTA
Source organism: Bacillota bacterium (assembly GCA_021821235.1). The sequence continues at coordinate 2,716 of JAKACS010000582.1, read as the reverse complement.
CTGGTATTGTCCGTAAAGTTGATGAGTTAGGTCGGGTAGTGATTCCAATTGAGTTAAGACGCACATTAGGGATTGCTGAAAAAGACGCTCTTGAAATCTATGTTGACGATGAGCGTATCATCCTGAAAAAATACAAACCAAATATGACTTGCCAAGTTACAGGAGAAGTTTCAGATGACAACCTATCATTAGCTGGGGGAAAATTAATTCTTAGCCGTGAAGGTGCTGAAATTCTCTTAAAAGAAATTCAAGAATCTCTCGAATTAGCTAAATAAAATTCCGAGATTAGTAGAGAGGCTGACCATACATTTGGACAGCCTTTTTTCATGCTTGGATTACTCCAGATGGTGGTAGGTTTGGTAAACATCCCTTTTTTGCAGCCCTCGATCTTTTGCCGTCTGTTTGATTGCTTCTTTTGCCGGCAGTTGTTTCACTAAAACGTAGTGATCGACATGTTCTGTAATCGAAAGATCTTTCCACCAGTCATTTTCTTCATTAGCATCCGCATGGGCCCCTTCTACAATCAAGCAAAATTCTCCACGAACCTCTTCACGTTCCGCCCACTCAAGCATTTCTTCTACCGTACCCCGAATAAATTCTTCATATTTTTTGGTAATCTCGCGGCAAAGGGAAATTTTCCGATTTCCAAAGTATTCTGCTATCAGCGATAACGTCTCCTTAAGCCGATGTGGAGATTCGTAAAGAATAATCGTACCTGTCTGTTTTTTTAAGCTCTCAAGCTCCCGTTTCTTTTCTTTTTTTTGTCGATTTAAAAATCCGTAAAAATAAAAAGGCTGGGTAGAGAGACCCGAGGCAATCAGAGAAGTTAGAGCTGCATTCGCCCCTGGCAATGGGACAACCGTTACCTTTTCTTCAATCGCCCTGGCTGCCAGTTCATACCCGGGATCGGAAATGGCCGGCATCCCCGCATCACTAACAAGTGCAATGGTTAAACCATCTTTTAGTTTCTCAATTAACTTTTCCCCGCTTAATTCTTTATTGTGCTCATGATAGCTGACAACAGGGGTATGAATTTCAAAATAATTGCAAAGCTTTCTCGTATTTCTTGTGTCTTCTGCAGCAATAAGATCCGCTTCTTTTAATATCCGGATTGCCCGAAAGCTCATGTCCTCCAAATTACCGATTGGTGTTGGCACCAGGTAAAGAATGCCTTTATCCGTTTCATTTTCAAAACTCTTCTGCTGCCACATCCAGTTCACCCATTTCCTTTCGCAAAAACTCAATTTTTTTCTTCCTGTTTAGATGTTTAAACTGCCATTCTGCTTTAAGAGCATCACTTTTTGTTGAATATTGTTTAAAAAACGTTAACGTGACCGGTCCTCTTCCCCTTGTATACTTAGCGCCTTTTCCTTCATTATGGAGTTTGATTCGACGCTCAAGGTTGTTCGTATAGCCCCCATAAAAACTTCCATCCTTACAGGTCAATACATAAAAATAATGTTCATTGTTTTCCATATAAAATTTCACTTATTTCCGGAGTGTATTCATTTTGATCATTATATACAATAAGCGGCGGCAATAGTTTCAAATCCGGCCGCCCATCCTTAACTGCTTCAACGAGCAAGATATTTGCTTCCTTGTCTGTTTTCGGATAAACGAATTGGATCCTTTTCGGCTCTAAACGATAGAGCCGCATTAACGCGATTAGGTCAATAAGCCTTCCTGGACGATGGACAAACGCAACCTTACCGCCTTGACGAACAAGCTGGCTTGATACTCGAACAGCATCTTCTAGCGTACACAAAATTTCATGACGTGCAATCGCTAAATGTTCATTGGGATTGACTTCCTCTTTGGATGGAGTGAGAAAATAGGGGGGATTGCATGTCACCACATCGTATTGACCATAACCAAGCCGGCTTGGAATATCCTTTATATCACCGTGAATCATATCGAGCCGTGCTTCAAGCCGATTGTATTCAATACTTCTTCGCGCCATATCGACTAATCGTTCTTGAATTTCAACCCCGGTTATTTTTCCTTTTGTCCGCGTGCTTAAGAACAAAGGAATCACGCCATTTCCACTGCACAAATCAAGTAAGTTTCCCTTTTGGATCGGAACATAGACAAACTTCGCAAGCAGCACAGCATCAAGAGAAAAAGCAAAAACAGATGGGCTTTGAATGATGCGCAAATTTTCCGCCAGCAAGTAATCCAGTCGTTCATCTTTATTCAAATTAACCATTCATATCCTCCATCAAAACACCGTTTCAACACATTTTTTTATTTTATCGTAAAAGATTCGAAAAGCCGCTCCTTTTGAAGGGGAGGCTTTTCATAAAACCTTTATATAAAAACAGCCTTCCTTTGAAAGGAAGGCATGTATTATTTTTTGTTAAGAAATGACAGGCAGAACAAACAATCGCCTTCCTTGCGCAAGCTGCCAAAATGCAGATTGCAAATATGAAATCCCTCATGGTATAACCGGGCAAGATTATCATATCCTTCGCCGATATCAAACATTTTATTTTGATTGGCATCAGCTTTTGCTGTCCCTTTCTTATTCTCCGGAATTTTTTGTCCTCCACGCTTTGCGGTCGATTCCAAAAGGCGCCTCAAGTTATCATTTTCTAACTTTAAAGAGTGGTTCTCTTCTAGTATTTCAGCTAAATGCTGCTTTAATTCACCAAGCTTTTGGTAGAGGTCCCCAATTTGTGTTTCCATTTTACTGACTGAATCAAAAATTTCTTTTTTA
>JAKACS010000581.1 GCA_021821235.1 Bacillota bacterium | reverse complement strand
CTCTACAATAGAGCAATAAAAAAAGAGGACGGGCCAAAGTTTAGCCATCCTCTTTTTTTATTATTGAGTGCTGCGATTTTTATGAACTATCTACTCCCCTATAGCAATTACAATACTTTACATTATTTCTAATTTTAAACGCAAACTAATGAAGATATTAACAAAGGATGTGAAAGGCATTTGAAAAATAAGAAATCACCCTATCCTTTTCGTTTGAACCTTCTTTTCTTCTGTGTTTTTCTATTGTTTTTCATCCTTATCCTACGCCTTGGTTTTGTACAAATTGTTTTTGGCGAAAATTTCAAAAGGGAATTATCCCGCAAAGATGATTTTACGCTGAACAATCCCCTCCCGCGCGGTATATTCTTTTGACAAGACCTTAAAGTCTGTACTTGGCTCCGTGACAAGTGCAAATGAAGGAATTCCTGCCGAACAGCTCGACACTTTTTTAGCAAAAGGCTACAACCTCAATGATCGAGTCGGAAAAAGTTATCTAGAGCAGCAATACGAAGATGTTCTGCACGGATATAAAACAAAAGTGAAAAAGCTAACTGACCAAACCGGAAATATACTTGATACAAAAGTCATTTCCAATGGACAGCGCGGCAATGATCTCGTGCTAGCTATTGAAATGGATTTGCAATTAGCCGTTGAAAAAATTATCGAGGAAGAACTTTTAGCAGCAAAAAAATGGCCTGTTACTTCGCTTTTGGATCGTGCTTACGTAGTATTAATGTATCCACGTACAGGAGAAATTTTAACAATGGCGGGAAAAAAGATGATGAAGAACAAAGAAACCGGACAAATTGAAATGGTCGACGATGCGCTTGGGAATTTTTCAACGACGTATAATGTCGTCTCTACTGTAAAAGGAGTCTCCTCAAGTGATGAACTTAAGCCTAGTTGGATATGCTCCCAGCGAAAATCCCGAGATCGCGATGGCGGTGATGGTTCCATGGGCGTATCAAGGAAAAGACGACCATCGTGCCAATTTAAAAATCGGCCGCCGAGTCATGGATGCATATTTCCACCTGCATAAAGGAAAAATCAGTTAATTTCCTTATCCACATTTGTCATTTTTTGGACAAATATCCCTTAACTCGGCTTTTTCAGGAATAACTAAAGGCCTAAGACTAGCTCAGGCCTTTTGATGATTTCCCTCTCAAGACGGATTTGACCGCCTGCTCGATTTCAGCATAACCGGTGCAGCGGCAAATATTGGACTGGAGCCATTCACGAATCACTTGATCATCCGCATCCGGGTGGTTTTCAATCAATGACTGGCAATTCATTATAAAACCAGGAGTGCAGTAACCGCATTGAAAAGCAAAATGTTCAACAAACGCTTCTTGGATCGGTGTCGCCGTAAGGCCTTCGATTGTAGTAATTTTTTTGCCGACCGCTTCGATTGCCAACATCAGGCAAGATTTCATCGGCCGGCCATCAATATTGACCGTACAAGCACCGCAATCACCATTTAAGCAGCCTGGTTTCGCACCCGTTAATCCAAGTGGGCCGCGCAAAACAAATAACAAGGTATCTGCCGACCGCACATTTACCATTCGCACTTCACCATTCACATTTAAACCTATCGTGTGTGTCTTCATGCCCCACCCACTCCCTCAAAATGCCTCAAAACATCTTCAAGCAAATTTTCCAACACAAACAAACGGTAATCAGCTGATCCTTCCACATCATTCAATACCGGTTTCGGCACAGCCTTTAGCACACCTTTTATCCGTTCAGCAGCTGAAAGTTCCCGATTGTTTAAAAAGGCTTCCGCCTCCGCTAAGCGAAATGGAAAGGGGCAAAGCCCGCTAACAGACACACGCATCTCTCCGTTTAGGACTACAGCAGTGATCGTAATCAGGGGATAACCGATCTCCCATTGTTGCCGCCGCTTCACTGCAAAATACGGCGCCTCCACGATCTTTCTATCTGTTATAAACTGAACAACGAGCTCGCCCTTACCAAGCTGCAACTGTTCGGAAAACAGCTCATCAAACTCTACATGCCGCACACCTTTAGGGCCGGCAATCATGGCCTGACTGCCGCCGAGCAAAAACGGCAAAGCGGCTTCCCGATAAAAAATTCGGGCACACACATTACCGCCAAGCGTAATTTTTCCCCGAGCCGTATGGTCAGCAATCCCACTGGCCACTTGAGAAAGCAGTGGGAACGGCTTTACTTCGACAAGCTTTGTTAACGATACAGCAGAACCTAGAAAAAGCTGGCCATCGTGCCACTCAACCGCCTGCAGATCAAGAATCCCCTTTATATCAATTACCGCCTCTGTATAAGCAAGATTAAGCCGGCCCAAAGTGATCAATTCCGTCCCCCCGGAGAAATAAATCGGCTGCTTTCCCTGCCGTTCCAATCTTTGATAAATCTGAACCGCTTCTTCCAAAGAAACAGGTTTATGATAATCAAAATCAAACGGCAGCATTACTTCCTACCCCCTTTTGCTCGCCAAATGGTTTCCGGAATCAGCGGCAGTTTGTGTAAGGATACGCCCGCGGCCATAGACAAAGCGTTGCCAAGAGCCCCGGGCATTCCAAGCAAGCCATGCTCGCCAACACCCCTTGCACCGTAAGCGGCATCCAGCTGTGGCGTCAAAACAAAATCTACCAAATAGTCAGGATTTTCTCCATAATGCAGCGGCCGGTATGTGCGGAGCTGTGGATTCATTACGCGGCCCAGTTCATCAAAATAAAACGTTTCACGACCGGCAAATGCTAGACCCATACTCATTGCTCCCATCACCTGTCCCTTTGCGGCCTTTTCATTCAAAACCGTTCCAATATCGATAACAGCAGCAGCCTTTACGAGCTGATACGTACAATCTCTTTTGTCAAATTCAATTTCAACCCCATACGCACCAACCGTCCATTCAGGGCCCGGCTGTCCCTTGCCGGTTTCCGGATCCATATGAGACATCCTGCGTAAGACATAATTTCCTTTCCCAATAATCTGCCCGCCAATCGTATTGCCGTTTGGATATTGATAACCATAGGCAATTTCCTTAAAATGCACTCCAACTGCCGGGTCATCTCGGAAAAATACCCGGCTGTCTGCCACATCCAAATCTTCAATGGGCGCCCGTAATACGCAGGCGGCAACTTCCTTTAATTGGCCAATTACATCTTCTGCAGCTTTAAGTACAGCTTTCCCTGCCATAAACGTTCCCCGGCTAGCAACAGTTTTCCAATGTTCGGGGGTCGTTTGCGTATCGACTTCCATT
>JAKACS010000580.1 GCA_021821235.1 Bacillota bacterium | reverse complement strand
GTTTTAGCCTGTGTTGGTTGAAAGGATGGTGGCTGTTAAACTTATATTTTAACAGCTCTTCCGAAAACACAAAGGAACAGCGGTCTTTCATAATGAAATCCCCGGCAGGTTGGGCCACAACACATGATGTCCAGCTAATTTTAAATCATGAATTAAACCGGTTGGATTCATCATTCCGACTCGGATAACCAATATTTTGTAATTGCTGTCCTTTTTATCTGGATAGACAAGAATGCTTAAAATATTGGCATGACGGTTGCGGATGATCGCTGAAATATCACAAAGGACACCTGTAATATTCGGTACCCTTACTTCAATTTGCGAGCCTGGGTGATGGGCACCCGTCAATTCAACCATTGTCCTAAGTAAATCCGTTTCCGTGATAATTCCAACAAGTTGTTTATCTTTTGTAATTGGCAGGCATGTAAGCCGATGGTCATAGAAAAGTCCGGCAACTTCTTCGATAAAATCGAGCGGGTGTCCGAAGATGACATCTTTTTTCATAATGGTTTCCAACGGTTTTTGCAAGTCTTCCAGGTGTTCTCCTGCATGGAAAATCGAAGGGCCGGCCTCTCGTATCCTTGATGCGGTCACAAGGCCCACTAGATGGTTTTTTTTATTGACAATCGGAATATGGCGAATTTTTTTCTGTTCCATTAGACGCAGTCCAGCTTCAATCGTATCGGTAGGCAACAGTGTAGAAACATTCGTCCGCATAATTTCTTCCACGATCATCCGAATTCTCCTCCCTTTGTTCGTTATCATCTAATACATAAATCGGTTCATAAAACGGAGCCTGTCAAATTGCTGAATGGAATCATTGCTGACCCTTTTTCCAATTCTGGCCATCAGGCAGTTTGCTGGATGTGAACAAATTTCTGGGTCGTCAGTGGCATACCAGACAAGTCCGCCGGCATTCATCATTTTTTCCATCACCTTGCGATATTCCCAAACATTTAATCCGGTTCCTTTTAAATCCCAATGCCAATAATATTCTGTTGTAATAATGATATAGTCTTCCATTGCATCGTCCATCATGGAAACAATCAGAAGGTTTTTTCCGACCGAGCAGCCTCGGAATTGAGGGATCACTTCGATTGCCCCCAATTCAATTAAATCCTCCATTTTTCCTTCAGACCATCGCTCAAGAGGATCGGGATAAAGATAGGTAACATACCCAACGATTGTTTGCCGGTCACGGGCAATCAAAATTCTTCCTTCTTCAAGCTCAGCAATGCCAATTAGCGCTTTGTGCTGTTGGGCAGGAGGGCGAAATGCTGTCAGGCCTTCATGGAATTCGTAACCAGCTAATTCTGCGGGGGAAATCGGTCCCTCAATAATGAGGGTTCCATTTGGCGTTTTTAATTCTTTGGCATTGTAAGTTTTTTTGTGCTTCATTTTTTCACCGCCTAAAAATCGCGTAATTACTTCTATTATACATAAATTCTTCCTATTAAAAGCGTTTTCACATATATTTTAGGGGAAATTGTAAAAGATTTATGACATTTCTGAAAGAAGGTTTTAGGAAGAATTATTCAATAGACAATTTTAAAAATTGAGAATATATTCTATTTGTACTATAATATTATCAAACGCGAACAAAGGGGGAGTAATAATGAAAGTGGAGGCCTTACCGGTCATGCAAGGGGAGCATAATTTAGAAAATTACGAAAAAACGCACGAACAATTTGATTGGAAAGATGCCGAAGAAGAATTTTCCTGGCATGAAACAAGTCTTGTCAATTTGGCGTATGAAGCGATTGACCGCCACGCCGAAAATTTCCGAAAAAATAAAGTCGCTTTATATTATCGTGATGGCTCGCGCAACGAGAAATACACGTTCAAAGAAATGAAAGAGCTTTCAAACCAAGCGGGGAATGTGTTGAAAACATATGGAGATGTGGAAAAAGGGGACCGTGTCTTCATCTTTATGCCTCGATCACCAGAGCTTTATTTCACCGTATTGGGCGCAATTAAGCTTGGAGCCATTGTCGGGCCTTTATTCGAAGCATTTATGGAAGGAGCAGTTAGAGACAGGCTTCAAGACAGTGAGGCAAAGGTGCTTGTAACCACTTCAGAACTGCTTGAGCGAGTTCCTGTTTCCGAACTTCCTTCATTAAAGACCATTTTTGTTGTGGGAAAAAATGTCCAAGAGAATGAGCAGACGATTGACTTTTTGAAAAAATTTGCAGGTGCTAGCAAGGATCTGGAAATTGAATGGGTGGACCGCAATGATGGGCTGATTTTACACTACACATCCGGTTCAACAGGAAAACCAAAAGGCGTTTTGCATGTACATAATGCGATGATTCAGCATTATCAAACAGCAAAATGGGTTCTTGATTTAAAAGAAGAAGATATCTATTGGTGTACAGCCGATCCTGGATGGGTGACAGGAACATCATACGGAATTTTTGGTCCATGGTTAACGGGTACATCAAATGTGATAGTCGGCGGCCGCTTCAGTCCGGATATCTGGTATAAAATGATTGAAGATTTCGGTGTAACCGTATGGTATAGTGCGCCTACTGCCTTCCGGATGCTGATGGGAGCCGGTGATGAGGTTGTCAAAAAATATAATTTAAGCAGTTTGCGCCATATTTTAAGCGTTGGGGAGCCGCTAAATCCGGAAGTAGTCAAGTGGGGGATGAAAGTCTTTAACTTGAGAATTCACGACACATGGTGGATGACGGAAACAGGCGCCCAATTAATTTGCAACTACCCGTGCATGACAATTAAACCTGGATCCATGGGCAAGCCGCTTCCAGGTGTTCAAGCAGCGATTGTCGATGATCAAGGAAATGAGCTGCCGCCATATCGCATGGGCAATTTGGCCATTAAAAAAGGCTGGCCATCTATGATGTACACGATTTGGAATAATAAAGAAAAATATGAGTCTTATTTTATGCCTGGCGGCTGGTATGTATCCGGCGACTCTGCATACATGGATGAAGACGGCTATTTCTGGTTCCAGGGTCGGATTGACGATGTGATCATGACTTCCGGTGAGCGGGTAGGTCCGTTTGAAGTCGAAAGCAAGCTGGTAGAACATCCGGCAGTTGCAGAAGCCGGTGTGATCGGAAAGCCGGATCCGGTCCGCGGTGAAATCATTAAAGCGTTTGTCGCCCTGAGGGACGGCTATGAGCCTTCTGATGAACTGAAAGAAGACATCAGACAGTTTGTAAAAAAAGGTTTGGCGGCCCATGCTGCACCAAGGGAAATTGATTTCCGCGATAAGCTG
>JAKACS010000579.1 GCA_021821235.1 Bacillota bacterium | reverse complement strand
TTCATCAAAGCCATATACTTTTACTTTCCGTGAAAAATTGCCTTTCGTCATTGCCAGCGCTTGTTTTTTCATATCGGCAATCGGCCTTGTGATCGTTTGCGCCAGCAAAATCCCCAATACGGCAGTGATCGACAGCGCAATGGCTGTTCCTGTAGCAAAAATCCGATTGATTGTTTTCATTTGTTCAAATACATTTTCAATTTTTGCCACTACGTAAATAGCACCGATGACTTTCTTGCCCGATTTAATCGGCGTTGACAAGACCCAAAGCCGATGTCCCGTTTGTGGATCAATTAAAATGCTGCTCTGGTCTTCTTCTAAAATAATCGATTGTTTGATTCGCAATTCAGTCGTTCGGGAACCAACAAGGCCTTGATTACCCGGGGAAGACGTTCCAAGAATTTTAAGCGATCTTGCATCTATCACGCGGACTTCTGAAATATCAACTGCGGAGAAATCCTTAAGGACTTTTCTTATATCCTCCTCCAACGTCGGATCATCGGCTGTGCGCTGCTTTTGTATTTCTTCAACGACATTGTAAGCAAGCAAATTCACCCGTGCTTTCAAGGATGTTTGAAAGTTTGTCCTTAGTGTTTCTTCCAGCTGCTTTACAAAATAAACCCCGATGATCTGCATCGCAACCAATAAAAGCAGTACATAAATGATGACAAACTTTACATGAATCGAGCGAAAAAATCCAACTCTTCTCATCTACCTTTACTCCTGTTCAGGATTACGCAAGTAGTATCCAACCCCACGGCGGGTAACAATCCATGCTGGGTGGCTCGGGCTGTCTTCGATTTTTTCCCGCAGTCTCCTGACAGTAACGTCAACTGTGCGGACATCGCCAAAATAGTCATAACCCCAAACCGTCTGCAGCAAATGTTCCCTTGTCATTACTTGTCCAATATGCTTCGCTAAATAATGGAGTAGTTCAAATTCGCGATGGGTTAACTCAATTACTTCGCCTCGCTTTGAGACAACATATGCATCAGGATGAATGACTAGCGAGCCGATATCAATTTCATTGGTGTCTTCTTCTGGAACAGATTGGCTGGCGAGCTGCTGATGACGCCGCAAATTGGCTTTAACCCTTGCAATTAATTCTCTTGTACCAAATGGCTTTGTTACGTAATCATCGGCTCCAAGCTCCAGGCCTAATACTTTGTCAATTTCAGAATCCTTCGCCGTCAGCATAATGATCGGCATATCATACTTTTTTCGGATTTCGCGGCATACTTCCATTCCGTCGCGCATTGGAAGCATGATATCAAGCAGAATCAAGTCTGGTTGGATTTCATCCACCATCTCGATTGCTTCATTACCATCATAGGCACAATAAACGTCAAAACCTTCTTTTTTTAAATTAAATTGCAAAATATCTGCAATTGGCTTTTCATCATCTACAACAAGAATTTTTTTCTCCATACTCATTGCCCCTTTCAAAAATGGCTATCTATATTTATTTCGTCATTAGATGTTTCGTTATCAAATCGATTTCTTCGTCCTAAAAGTCAAGATACTCTTTTTTCTCTATCTTACTTTACCATGTTATTAGCTGTAATTCACCTTTTAGCAACATTTAACACTGGAAGAAGAAAAAGCCCCTAGTTTTAACTAGAGACTTTCTTTTAGCATTCGTTACCTTGAAACATAGTCTAATGGATTTTGCAGTTGACCATTTTTATAGACTTCAAAGTGAAGGTGTATACCAGTCGAATCACCGGTTGACCCCATTATTCCAATCGCGGAGCCTCTACCGACAGTCTGACCAGCCTTGACACTAACAGATGCCATATGGGCATAAACGGTTCGAAAACCATTTTGATGGTCAATCACAATCATATTCCCATAACCGCCATTGTTCCAACCAGCCGATACAACAACGCCATTATCCGCTGCTTTAATGGTATAATTGCTTGGTCTGGCAATATCGATTCCCTTATGCAGTTTATTCCAACGAACCCCTTTTTGGCTTGAGATATATCCGCCAACCGTTGGCCAGACAAAACTCCCTTCACCACGCGCTGGAATTATTTTCGTCCCTTTTACAACCACTTGGTTCACCGGCTGCTTTAAAACATTTTGACTGATGACATTCTTGGCTGTTGTTGTGCCATTTTGCTCTGTTATTTTGTAAGTGACAGCTTGGAGTCCGTCTTGCCCTGCTTGCTTAACCTTCGTTTCACCAGCAGGCAGTGTCGGATCCTCAATAACTTCCTTTTGGAATGGAATCGGTTCTTGCTGATTCACTTCTTTTTCAACAATAACATCAAGATACGATTTTGGTACCGTTATATTGATGTTCTGGTCAATTTTTAAGACTGAATTTTCGTTTAAATCGGGATTGATTGCAAGTAATTCAGCTAATTTTAACTGATGATCATTTGCAATGGATCCAAGGACATCTCCATCTTTCACCTGATATTTCTGTTCTTCCACTGTTCCTTTTTGTAAAAATGTCACTGCGTTGTCTGCCGTTAAAATTTTTCCCGGTGCTGCCTTTGCGTCCTCAAATGAAACATTTTTCGACAATCGAACGTCAAGAATCCGTGTCTCGTTTTCTTTAAGGGTCGGCAAGGAAGTTGTTGTGTTTTTTCTTGCTTCTAGTTCATTCAGCTGCGTTTCTGTTACATACTTTAGTTTAAGCTTTTTTAATACTTCTTCTGCCGTGGTGCTGTTGTCTAGATAAACAATTGGCTGCCCATCGATGACCATTGCGGATGCCTTTACTTGCAATTGGAAAAAGTTTTTTAAATTTTCGATTGTTTTTTCGTTATCTGCAGTGGAATGGAAAACCTGTTCAGGTATGTATTTAAGTTGTGATGAAAGCTGAAGGTTAAGATCCTTATTTGCTTCTGCTAGTGTGTTTACTTTTTCTTTTAGTGTTTGGTCAATTTGTTGTTTATCAGATACTGTTCCTACAAAAGTATCGTTTAGATACACGTAGTAGATGGTTGTTAAATTTGAAGCGCTTGCATTTGCTGTTGGGCTGTTGCTGAAAATAAGTGCCGACGCAGCCACAGCAGACACCACAGCAGCTTTTATGCCAGCTTTCTTGGTCGGTTTGCTGTTGCTCATTAGATTGGACATTCTTTGTTTTTGGAACGCCATTACTGATCCTCCCTAAGATACAGAACAAATCTCCTAAACTAGTTCTTATGGTCTATTAATCAATTTTTTCACCTTTTTACTTTAACATATTTACAATTAAAAAGATGAGAAGCCTTGGTAATGTAATGAAAATGTATAAT
>JAKACS010000578.1 GCA_021821235.1 Bacillota bacterium | reverse complement strand
GCAGCACGTTCGTCGGGGCAAGCGACGCGGACGATCTGGCATCCCGCTTCCTCTAGACGTTCGATTTCTGCCACCGTTGCTTCCACATCATGTGTTTTTGTTGTCGTCATGCTTTGGATAATAATCTGATTGTCTCCGCCGATCGTTAAATTGCCAACCTTGATCGGTCTTGTCTTTGTCCGATGTATAATTTCACTCACGTGGAATTCGCTCCTTTAAAATGGGTTCGAATCAAAATAAGAATACGACCTTTATTTTACAGTCTTGCATTCATCTTGACAAGAACAACAGATTATCCGGGCTCTATTCACTTTGTGTAATCAGGAAAGCGATACGTTTGCCCGATTTGAATCGTTTCGGCGTTTTTACCTGAATTTAATTCTTGAAAATCGCGAATCAGTTTGGAGATGGACACAGGGAGGGGCTTGTTAATTTGATGTTCTACGATTGTTATAACGGTTTCTCCTGGTTCCACTTTTGCTTCAAAATAGGGAATAGTGGTTTCGGGTTTTGTTGTTTTGATCACTGTATCCGCCTTTTGGGAACTGGCCTGCGGAAGGGTCCCGGTTGTCAAATCAAAATAGATGGCGTAGAGGATGGTGAGTGACAGCAAAACACCAAGAAATTTTTTCATTGGCCAAGCCTCCGGTTCTTTCACGTTTCTACATCCTATGCTTGTCCAATTTTGCTTAGAACAAAAACGCGGAAAATTACCCCCGCGTTTCTTCTGTATTTTTTGGTTGTGGTGTTTCTTTTATTGCTAAAAATAAAACCATGATAGCGGCAAACCAGTTGATGAAAAAGCTGCTTGGCACAGTTGTTTTAAGGGCGGCCATAATGGTAAAGAACAATGTTGGAAGGGTTTCGCTGTAGGCCGCCATTCGCCAAAGCTGGCGGTAATTCAGTTTTCTTCCTGCAAGGTTTCTCAATCCAAGGCCGAATAAAGCCAAAAGGCTGACTTCAATAAAACTGGAAGCGGCTGAGAAAAAGTATATGAACAAGGAAACAAGCGGAATGATCATCCATTTTATTCCACTCAACATATCAAGGAAATCCAGTATATCTTGTTTGTTTAATTGCATGCCCTGAACCATTGAATAGGCATACGATTCCGTTTGGCCGCCAGCCATCAACACAAACTCATTTTTTAAGATGGCAAATGAATTATCGCTATCCGCTAATTTTTTTGCTGTAATGGCACCTGTTGGATCAAGAATGATCGTAAAATTTCCTTGGTCAATGGTGATTGGTACATTGGTATCCGCTTGAAGCTGACCGCTTTTGATTGTAAACGCAGGAAGCCGGTCTTTTAAAACAGCACGAGCGGAGTCGATTCCGGTATTGATTGCTTGGCTTAAAAAATACAGAGAAGGAAGGATGGAGAGAAGCGTAAGCAAGAATACGTATAGAATAGTTTTTCCAATTCCTTGAAAGCGGAATAATGCAATATCCCGTGGCGAATAAATACTTTTGTAAAACTGTTTAAAAATGTTCATGGCAATCATCCTTTTTTAGTTCATCTAATCGCATTACTAAGGGTATAGAATAAGAAATTCTCGGTCAACTTCTATTTTACATAGGAAGGCCTGCTTTTCATAATTTAAAAAAAGCGGAGGTAAAACGACAAACAAAACAGCCATCGATGTTCTGATGGCTGTTTTGTTGGTTAGTTTAATCCGCAAATTTCATATGGACAATTTTGACAGTCGACTTCGCGCTTTAAAAAGCTTAAATTTTTTACAGTAAATTTCTGCTGATGGTAGGAGATGACATCTAGTTCCCGCAATTCTTTTAAAGTTCGCTGAATCACTTCGCGCGTGCCGTATGTAAGATTGGCCAATTCTTGATGGGTTAGCGGCACATCAATTAAAATGCCTTCCTCTGTAATAATCCCGTATGAATGGCAGAGGCGAATTAAGATTGAATAGAGTCCGCCCTTTTTTCCGTTCATAATTAAATCCTGGCACTTCATTTGTGCTTTTAAGTAGCTCGTGCTTAAGAAAGTGGCAAATGCCGTCATGGCATCTGGATCATTTTGGATAAATTCTTCAAATTTATCTTTTTTTATTTTTAACAATTGGCAATCTGTCATTGTTTTCGCGGAAAAATGATAGCGGGGATTTGGGGTGAAAACCTGATACTCGATAATCACATCCTTGCTTGCGACAATTTTTAAAATAAGCTCTTTTCCCCGCATATGGACTCTGCCGATCGAGATATTGCCATTGAGTAAAATATATATCGATTCAACTGACTCTTTTTCCTGAAAAAGTACGGTGCCAGCCCGCACCATCTGAACTGGCTCATGGCTTGCAAAGAACTGTTCAAGCAGCTGATATAAAGAATAACTTTTCGTTTGCATCGATGCCACACCCTTTTAGTTTGATTAAATGAAATTATATCCAACATGTCAATAGAGCTTTTACATCATATGGAAAGGGATTCAGCATCTATGACTTAAATCGTTGACAGCACAAGGGATGAGAGAATCATGACAATTTAATGAATTTTTTATAGATGAAGGGTATAAAATTTGCAGGGGAGGAAAATGTATGTAAGGAAATCGATGCTTTTTATTTGAAACAATTAACACAGTTTGGTAATCTTATTGTTGGAAGGCATTAGAACCATTCTAATATCAGAACGATTCTAAAGCTGCTATTAAATTGATTTTACATAGGAGGATGGAAAAAATGGCATTTGAATTACCACAATTACCTTATGGGTATGATGCATTAGAACCTCACATTGACAAGGAAACAATGAACATTCACCACACGAAGCACCACAATACGTATGTAACAAACTTAAATAATGCACTGCAAGGAAACGAAGAACTTCTTTCAAAATCAGTAGAAGAAGTGATTGCCAATCTTGATGCCGTACCGGAATCTGCCCGTACCGCAGTTCGAAACAATGGCGGCGGCCACGCAAACCACTCATTATTCTGGCAAATACTTTCTCCAAATGGTGGTGGAGAACCTACTGGGGAATTGGCAGAGGCAATCAATAAAAAATTTGGCAGCTTTGCAAACTTTAAAGAAGAGTTTGCAAAAGCCGCTACAACCCGCTTTGGTTCAGGCTGGGCATGGCTTGCTGTGAACAATGGAGAATTGGAAGTTACAAGCACGCCTAACCAGGATAACCCGCTAATGGAAGGAAAAACACCTGTTTTAGGACTGGATGTTTGGGAACATGCTTACTACTTAAAATATCAAAATCGCCGTCCTGAGTACATTTCTTCCTTCTGGAATATTGTAAACT
>JAKACS010000577.1 GCA_021821235.1 Bacillota bacterium | reverse complement strand
CCAATTTTCCTCTGTTTCATACTGTTTCATTGTTTGCTGCAACTTCTTTAAATCCTTTTCATTTGGCATAAAGGACAATAAACCCATTGCAATTTTTTCAAATGTCTTCTTATAGCGAATTAACATATAGACCCCTCATTGTTTGAATAGCCAATATTTTCGTTTCTTTAGTGTATGTAAAATTTCGAAATGTGCGCTCCACACCATCATACATAATTCTTCACCATTCAGCAATCCTCCTGATGAATGTCCAACCTTTAAACACCATTCTACACCATTTTATTGTTTTTTTCCATTTTCTCTTTTACTAAGGTTTTCTCGTCAAAAATTGCACCAAACCGGTTTATATTTTTTAAAATGGCAAAGAGCGGATTATCCAAAAACAAAAAGAGGACATATGCCGCTGCATGGGGCGGTATCTCCTCTTTTTGGTTATTGCTTTTTATTTTAATGAAAGATCCTGTCTGATGAGGTCCTCGTAGGATTCTCTTTTTACAACAAGCCTTGATTCGCCATTTTCAACGAAAACGACAGCAGGGCGTGGCAGGCGGTTATAATTATTCGCCATTGAATAGCCATAGGCTCCCGTGCAAAAAACAGCGAGAATGTCTTCCTTGTCGACGGATGGAAGCGGTAAATCCCAAATCAGCATATCTCCGGATTCACAGCATTTTCCGGCAATTGAAACCGTTTCGTGTGGTTCAGCCAGTGGGCGATTGGCAAGAACGGCTTCATATTTCGCCTGATACAATGCCGGTCGGATATTATCACTCATGCCTCCATCAACTGCCACATACTTTCTAACTTCTGGAACTTCCTTTTGCGATCCTACCTTGTAAAGGGTTGTTCCTGCATCTCCCACAAGGGAACGTCCTGGCTCGATCCAAATTTCCGGCAGTGTCATCGAATAAAGTTCCGATCGTTTTTTTACTTCTTGAATAATTTCTGTGACATATTGCGCTGGGGCGAGCGGTTCGTCTTCTTTTGTATAGCGAATTCCAAAACCACCGCCCAAATTTAAAACCTTTGCTTCAAAGGAAAGCTTCTGCTTCCACTCATGCAATTTTTCAAATATCTTTTCTGCCGCCAGCAAAAAGCCCGTCGTCTCAAAAATTTGCGATCCAATATGACAATGAATCCCCAAAACATCAAAAGATTGGAACAATCGTGCCCGTTCGAGCGCTCTTTCCGCCTGGCCGTTTTGCAGGTCGAAACCAAATTTCGAATCTTCCTGACCTGTCAAAATATAATCATGGGTATGCGCTTCAATTCCTGGCGTTACCCGCAATAAAATTTTTACCGAAGTTTTTTTTTCTGCACACAACGTCTTCAGCAACTCCAATTCGGTAAAATTGTCAACGACAATACAGCCGATTCCATATTCAATTGCCATTGCCAATTCTTCGCGGCTTTTATTATTGCCATGAAAATGAATGCGCTCAACCGGAAATCCAGCAGCCAGAGCCGTATAAAGCTCACCGCCTGAAACAACATCAAGCGATAATCCTTCTTCTTCAGCAAGCTGTACCATCGCAATTGTTGAAAATGCTTTGCTTGCGTATGCAACTTGAGCAGTGACGTTTTGTTCAATAAACGCTTGCTTAAACCCTCTTGCCCTTTCCCGGATCAATGCTACATCATATACGTAAAGCGGTGTTCCATATTGTTCGGCTAATTGAACCGTATCAACGCCACCTATTTCCAAATGTCCATTTTGATTGATTCTTGTCGTTCCATATAAATCCATTGCCTTCCCTCTCTTTTCAAACAAATAGGCAGAATCCCATAAAGATGCTGCCTATTCCCTTTATCGCTTTATTTAATTAAAAATTACTTTAGCACAACGAGGCTATTTCTGCAAATAGATTTTTCATTGATCATTCGGCGGCTGCCGGTATTGGTTCCTCGGGTGAACAATGCTTGGTCTAAGCATCGATCCTGGGACAGCCCGACGGATAATAATTTGCAGAAAACCTTTTGGCTCAAATGGCAAAAATGGCCAAAAATATGGGGTGTTGAGCGCCCTTGTATGCACAAGAAAGATGACAAGCAATGTCGTTCCAAGTACAAAACCAGGAGTATGGAACAACGATACTAAAATGACCAGGGTCAATCTGGCAATTTTATTAGCAACGCTTAATTCATAGCTTGGCGTTGTAAACGTACCGATGCTGGCAACAGCTACATAAAGAATTACTTCCGGTACAAACAGACCGACACTGATCGCAATTTGCCCAATTAATACCGCTGCAATTAAACCCATCGCCGTCGACAATGGCGTTGGCGTGTGGATCGCAGCAATCCGTAAAAATTCGATCCCAAAATCAGCAAGAAAAATTTGGATGATAATCGGAATATTTGTTTGTTCGTTTGGGCCAATAAATGAGAGATTTGGCGGCAGCATTGATGGCTCTAATACAAATAAAAGCCAAAGCGGCAACAAAAAGATCGATGTCAGCACACCGAGAAACCTAGTCCAACGTACAAATGTCCCCATCGCCGGTGACTCCCGGTACTCCTCGGCATGTTGTACATGATGAAAGTAAGTAGTAGGAGCTATGATCACACTTGGTGAAGTATCGGTATAAATAATGACATGCCCCTCAAGCAGGTGTGCCGCTGCTACATCCGCCCGTTCTGTATATCTGACAAGCGGATATGGGTTAAAGCCTTGCTTTACCAAAAATTCTTCAATCGTTTTATCCGCCATTGGAATCCCGTCTGTATTAATCGAGGTAATCTCTTGGCGAATAACATTGACTAAGTCCGGTTCTGCTACATCCTCCAAATAGGCAATCGATACGTCTGTTCTTGAACGTTCACCAACCTTAAGCATTTCAAACCGTAGCCGTTCATCGCGAATTCGCCTTCTTGTTAAGGCGGTATTTAAAATAATATTCTCGACAAATCCATCGCGTGAGCCTCTGACAACCTTTTCTGTATCCGGTTCTTGCGGTTGTCTGCCTGGATAGCTCCTGACGTCTACGGCAAGCGCAGTTCCTGTTCCTTCCAAAACGACGACGATTTGTCCTGATAGAACAAAAAGCACCAATTCATCAAGAGTTTGAATCGGCTGAACCGATTGGTTGACAAGTCTATTATAGACAAGGCTGTAGAGGTTTGTTGACAGTTTTTCATGATCATTCAGTTCAACTAATTCTTCAATTAACTCAATGATATAGCGAGTGTCGCACAGGCCATTTACATAGTAAATATGTACATCTTTTTTTAATACTTTCAGCTTTCGAACGCCTAAATCAAAGCTGAC
>JAKACS010000576.1 GCA_021821235.1 Bacillota bacterium | reverse complement strand
CGATCTCCCCTGGAAGTATTCATCCCAATGGAAACGTGTATGGTTCTACTTATTTTAATTTAGTTCCGCCATTAAAAATAAAAAAATCGGAATTGCTGAAAAAATTTGCACCGGTTATCATTGGCAAGGAAAAGTTAGGGAAAAACGAATCAATGCCAGAATATAAAAAGCCAATAAATCCAGAATCCCTTGAAATGAAAGATTTAGTTGATGTTTCAGGTTTTAAGCAAAATGGATCTAAATTCCAGGGTCCGCATCCCGTACATGGAAGCACTACCGGTAGCAATTTTCTTGTGGACTTAGATCTAAATGCTTGGCACTGCTTCAGACATGGCACAGGGGGTGGCCCTCTCCAGTGGATTGCCGTTTCCACGGGGGCAATTTCATGCGAGGAAAGCACACCTGGAAAGATAAAGGGAGATTTGTTTTGGCAAGTGATTGCAGCTGCTCATAACGAGTATAAACTCAGTTATGACAGGCTTGCAGAAGCACTGGGGGGTGTATAATGGCAAACAATAAGAAAAGTAACAATGAAAAAAGCATAGAAAATAAAGACACGGGCAATGAAGCAAAAAAGAAACTGTTGAAAGCAAAAAGGAAAATATTGAAATCAGAAAAGCGGAAAAGACTCATAGATGAAGATAACAAATCCGATTTAGTGGGGCCTGATACTATGCTCCCAAAGCATAATCAGATAGCGGATTTACTCATGAAAGAAAACAAAATAAAAACAGTAGCGGACCCGGACACTGATCCCGAACTCATTTACATATACAGAAATGGTTATTATATCAGAGGTGAGGAAATACTTAAGGAATTAATAAATTCCACATACAATAATGAAATCAATACGTTTTATAAGAAAATTGAAAAAACCACTAATGAAAAAGCTGGAGAATCTCCCGAGTGGTTAATAGACCTGTACAAACATGTTAAAATTGCAATAAATAATGGATGCTCTACTCATTTGGTAAATGAAGCTATGAATGCCATTAGAAGACAAACGTTCGTTGATGAATCTGATATAAACCCAAAAACCCATATTCCATTTCAAAATGGCAATTTGAATATAGCAACATGGGAATTAGAACCCCATAATCCAGATTTATTTTTTATCTGGCAGATTAAGGCAAACTATGAGCCAGCGCTAAGTAAAATGAGCTTGGCCCCGAAATTCCATAAATACCTGTTAGACGTTTTCTATCCTTTAGATATCCCAATGGTCTTGGAATATTTGGGATACTCGTTATACCCCAAGTTTCCAGCACACAAGGTGCTTGCTATTGTTGGAAAAGAGGGAATGGGCAAAGGTGTAATTACCAGGATTCTGGACGGGTTGCTTGGTGTCGGGTATATGAGTATGGATTTGAAAAGGCTTCTAACATCCGATAAATTCCAATTTTCAGGAATTAAAAATGCTAATGTGGTTGGCGATGCCGAAGTGGATAGGAAATTTAAAAAAGGTACAGTTCTGAGTTTTAGAAATTTCAATAATTTATTTGGATCGGACCCCCTATACTTAGAAGAAAAATTCCATGAGGGGGAGAAAGGAAAATTATCTATAAAGGGGATTTTTCTGTCAAACCTCCCCGTTTTTAATATTAATGATGCAGCAGCTTTCAGGAGAATAATGCCAATTCAGGTTAAAACCGAACGTGCTACCAGTGATATATCCGATATAGATCAAATAATACTGCAAGAGCGTGATGCTATTGTAAGCATTTTGATAAAATGCCTCAAAGTTTTAGAGAGGAGAAATTGGATCTTTATCAATCAACTGAAAAATGACAGTGTTTCAGAATTATGGGACCATTTTGCCAATTCTATTCAGTACTTTATTGATGAAAATTTGATTTATCTTGATGGTGCCCAGTTAAAAGTCGATGATACTTATAACGCATATGCAGCATGGTGCAAAGCAATTGGCATGGAACCGGCAAAAAAACAATCTTTCACGTCTTATGTAGGCAAAACTTATCCAAAACGCAAAGTTGGTTCAAGGGTAAGCAGATACTATGTTTTTTCTAACTGCACAATGGAAGATAATGAGGAAAATACCGAAAACCAGGATAAGTTGGACACGGGAAAAATTGATATACAACCCAGTAAAATCAATACTGGGAGGGGTGATAGATATGGTGTCCAACTTTGGTACCAACCTTTATACTACTTACGCGCGGGAGAATCAAATAGTAAAAAGTGTTATAATAATTGGGAACCAAGTTGGACACAGGGTAATGCCTCTTTCAAAACCAATGAAACACGGGCTTCTGAACAGAAAAAACACGTGTCCAACTTGAACAAGAGCCCAAGGAATGAGACAATAGCGAAAAATGAAAAAAAATCAAACCAAGAAGAGAAAAAAGAACCGAAAACCATTGAAACTAATACAGAAAACCTCAATCGTGAGATAACTAAGGATCTTATTGAAGAGATAAGGGAGAAATTAGCTATAGAGAAATTTATACTTGACGGCAATGCTGGGCGTTCATTTGACAAGAAAGACTTCCAGCTATATGTCCATCCAACCGATATTCCAACGGACCGCTTTATCCATTTAAAGGAGATAATGAAGGGGTTCGGCTTTGACTATTCTTCTATCCAGGAACCCTATGGAATTAGGTTCATTCGCAAGCTAGGGGGTGTGATCAATAAATAATTCCGTGTTTTTTAAAAAATTAAAAAAGTCTGAATTTTACGGTTTCAGGGCTTTAGTTTGGTGTATAGGTATGCGAGAGTGGATTAAAAACATATTGGAGAAAATAGGTAAAGCTGGCCATAAAGAGAAAAATGAGGAAACAAAGAATGATGAACATGAGTGATAAAAGAGAGGCAATAAGGGTTATGCAGCCGGATGGCACAATAAAGATTGTGTTCAGGACTCCTGGGAAAGAGGCAGCTGCCCATGAAGAAGTTAAAAAAGAACCGGTTAGAGAAAACCCGGGCAAAGTGGAAAAGAAGCATGAGAAAGGATCCGGAGATGGAAGGTTTTTCAATCCCTGGCATGAAGGCCATGCTGACCTATTCGGTCGCGATTTGATAGGCAAAAGCCTTGAATTCACACTGCTGAATGAAACAATAAGGGGAAAATTAACCGGCTATGGCCAGTACGATGCGCTTATTGAATCGGAGGGCAAGAACTTCATAATCATGAAGTCCGGAATAGTAAAAATTGAGGTGTTGTAAATGATGTTAGAGGACTTTGGAATAGAGAAAATAAAAGGATTGGACAAGAAAGATATAGAGCTAGTCAAAAAGTATGCCATAAG
>JAKACS010000575.1 GCA_021821235.1 Bacillota bacterium | reverse complement strand
ATTCGACAGCTTTTGGCGCGGACTGCTTTTTTTAACGCGCTTATTAAACAACTCTTCTTCCGTAATGATTGCTACTTTTTGAATCGCCAATTCAAAACCTGTATGCAATGTTCCTTGTAAAATTTGAACCTTTCCCTGCTGAAGCTGCGAGTCTTCAGAATGGAGCGAGACTGCTTCAATATCATAGTCTTCTAAAACACGCTCAAGCTTTTTCACACGTTCTTCGTCGGCACCTAAAAACAAAACCGTATAATTCCCTTTTTTCCAGCGCTCCACTTCCGCCTTTAACAGATGCATTTGCCCATGGAAGTTTTGCATTTGTTTGCAGGACATATTGATAATGTTTTGCGGATTTGTGTTTGCGACGTGGCGAAGGAATAAAGACAAGTATAGAACTGGGTAAGTATTCCGATGGATAAGGCTGCTTAGCTCATGGGAGATTTTCATATCATGGATGATTTTCCCTTCACCGAGAAGAGCTGTATACCACTCCGCTTCCTCCTTATCGAGAGAATCACTCATTTCCTGAACTCTGCTTATTTCATCGACAACAATCAAACCATTTTCCGGCAAATAATCTAGTAAACTATGTGATACCTCATCGATCATTCCCAAATATTTAAAGATTTGCTCAGGCTTTTGCCCATTGCTTAATTGCTCAATGTCACTGCTGATATTTTGTGAAAGCTGAATTTTCGCATTTTCATCATTTAGCTTTTTTAGACTGGCTGCCAACCCGGCTTGCAACTTCCCGGCAAGAAGGTGTAGCTCTTGTTCATTCAGCAAAACTTCCGAGGCTGGTCCAATTAAGATCTCCGACAGTTTTTCTTTCGACCGTTGATCATCGAGGGAAAAGGAACGAATGGAGTCAATTTCAGTGTCAAATAACTCAATTCTGATCGGATCTGTTTCCGTAATCGGATAAATGTCAAGTATTCCTCCGCGTACACTGAATTCTCCAGGCGTTGCCACCATTTCAGTACGAACATAGCCCATTTCAACTAATGTACCAAGCAATTCTGATACATTAAGGTCATTTCCAATCTTTAATGTAAGCTGATAGTGCTGCCATACCGCTTTTGGCGGGACAATTTTTCGCAAACCGGCAATCGGTGCAATCACAATCCCGCTCTTTTTTTTACACCAATGATTTAATGCCTCAATCCGTTGTGCTCGCAGTTCGGGACTGGCAACGCTCATTTCCGCTGCAATCAATTCATTTGCTGGATAAAGAAAAACTTTGTCCTCGCCTAGTAGATTAACAAGATCGTCATAAAGCTTTTGTGCTTGTAATAGATTATGGGTTATCAACAGAATCGGCTTTTCCATTTTTTTGGCTAACGATCCCGCCAACACAGCCCGAGCTGAGCCGGACAATCCGGCAATAAGCTGCTCTTTTAACCCTTCGGAAACACCTGTCACAATCGATTGAAAATCATCTTGCTGTGTAAATAAAGATGTTAAGGCTTTCAACTGCATCCTCTCTCTCCGCTTAAAATTCGCTGGTCTAATCTTTTAACTATTCTTCTTGGTATTGAAAACAGAAAAATGCTTTGGATCTTTTCCAAAGCTTGTTACTGTATAAGATAATCAATTTGATGGTATTCCGGATTACGCTCTAACGCTTCCTGACAATCCTCACAAATCGAAGCAATATGGATATTGCCATCTTGATTGTACGTAACCATTTCGTTTCTTTCCTGTTCTGTCAGTTTATGAAGTCCTAGGGATTCGCTGTGAATGGAAATGTTATCCACAGAACCCAACTTTGTACCGCAATGGCGGCAATGATAATGGATTGCCACATTGATTCCTCCCTGTGCGAACGCGAATACTTTTAGTATAAACGGATTCAGGAAAAATATTCAGTGGCTCGGGTCACAATATCTATTTCTAATCACATAAAAAAGGGTGTGACGAAGAAAAAATTATTGATTAAACTCATTCATTACTTGCAGAAATGGCTTATGTGTCCATGCTTCACAAGCATCGGCACTCTTTTTGATTGCCGGTAAAATATCAAGCACTTCTTCATTGCGAAAACGTCCCAGGACATAATCCGGGATTCGCATTCCATTTGCCGGGCGATCAATCCCAATCCGAATTCGGTTAAACTGTTGCGAACCAAGATGGGCAATCGTTGATTTAATCCCATTATGCCCGCCTGCACTTCCCTTTTGGCGCAGGCGGATTTTGCCGACTGGCAAATCAAGATCATCATAAATAACGAGTAAATCTTCTTGATCAATCTCATAATAGTCCATTACTGCCCTAATTGATTCTCCAGACAGATTCATATAGGTTAGCGGTTTTAACAGCAAAATCTTTTCGCCGTTAACAAAACCGATGCCGTATAAACCTTTCAGCTTGGCTTGATCAAGCGGAATTGACCACCGTGTTGATAATTCGTCAATGACGTCAAACCCAACGTTATGCCGCGTTTTCGCATATTCCCTTCCAGGATTCCCTAGCCCTACAATCAGTCTCAAGTGTTTCACCCCATAATCGTAACTACAAAAGACGTAACCTAAAAGAAAGGCTACGTCTTTATTTTATTCACCAATCGGTTTTAGTGAACAATCAGTGGGGAATATGGATCCCCATTAATAGAAGTTCCCCTTATTCGCCAATTGGTTCAGTTTCTCTTCCTTCTTCATTTTCCGGATGACCCGCAGCCTGCTGCTCACCGGAATTGATTTCTTCTTCCTGTTTTGGCGGAAGAATCGATGCTACCACTTCATCATCCTCATGATGAATCGTGTAAGAACTGCCTATCTTTATATCTGCTATTGTAATCGTCTCGCCTACTTGAAGCGATGCTACATCAACCTCAATTTGCTGCGGAATTTGGTCAGGAGTTGCTGTAATGGAAATTTCATGCAACGGTTGTTGCAACACGCCGCCGTCTTTTACACCTGCCGCTTCTCCGACAAGTACAAGTCGAACATTTGCATTAATTTTCGAAGATTTATCAACAGCAAGGAAATCAACATGAATGATTTCTTTTTGGATGTCTGCTTGATAATCGGTTAGAACAACCTCATGGGTGCTACCACCAACGGCTAATGTGAACACACCATTTCGCCCTACTGTACGAATCGTTTTCGTCAAGTCAGCTGAGCTTACGTACACTGGCTTGCTTTCCATTTTAGCACCGTAGATGACTGCTGGAATATCCCCATTTCGCCGAATCGATTTTAATGCCGATTTTTTAAAGTCTGTTCGTTCGTTTGCTTGTAAAGTAGAATTCATAAAATTGTCACCTTCCCTTTTAGGT
>JAKACS010000574.1 GCA_021821235.1 Bacillota bacterium | reverse complement strand
AGTCCAGATCGAAAACAAACTGGCTCTGAGCTTTGACGCGATACACACGTTGCTGCAGTGTTTCATTCACACGTTCCAGGGATTTGGCGGTTGCTCTATCTGCCTTCTCGTTGAAGCGAGACAGAGTGGGTTGTGACGCTAACCGTTCTTTGCCAAACAATGCTGTTAGCAAGGGGTCTACAGCCAAATCATCTGCATGGTCATCTGTGTGGTAACCAGCGAGGTGCTGATACAGCTTCTGAAGCACAACATCACTGTTTGGGTGATCACGGTGCAGCACAGAATCGTGAACGACGAGCAGTTTCCTGACTGTGTCCGACAACCCGATTTTGTGATCAAATTCCTTATACAGAAGCAGTCCGGCGTCTGAGGTTAAATCCCCACCGTCGAAATTCACTTTCATTCTTGGGATGAAGTTCAAGGTGAATTCTTGTACGCTGTTCAAGAGAAGAGCCTCCTCTGGGTGTTTCGATTCGCACCTTAACACTACCAAAGGTTGGGCTCTTTTCCTATGCAGTTACGTCACTTTTTGGGTGAATCATCAAATTCCTCATAAATTCGTACACTGCTTGCATTCATCGCTACTTCGAGATTACGCCATGAATATTTCAGGATCAAATAGAACAAAAGGAAAATCCCGAAGTAGCCAAGGAACTTATTTCTATTATCAAAGTGCTTGCCAATCAATTGTCTTTTGATATAAGCGAAATTTTGAATCTTGATGGCTTATCACAGTTTTAAGCCAAGGAAGAGATCATGTCGGTTACTTATTGATGTTGTTCTTTATATTCGGAAATGTCTCATCGAAATTGCTCCAATTGTCAGCCTTTAAATGATGGAAAGTTTGTTCCATGAGAATCATTTTTACTACGGTAATTTACTATTTGACGTAAAGCCCGTAGTTTAACTTTAGTTGCTCGTTGGAAAGTAGGAATGATACCGGATTTAGAAGCTATTCCGTATTTTTTTCCATTTAAAGTTTCGGGCTGATCAAAAAGAAGTTTTACAATATTCATGTACTGATCATCGCTCAATTGATTAAAAATTACCCTTTTATAAAAGTTAACACGATCATTGCGTTTGCCACCAGCAAGCACCTGAACTGAAATTGGCTCAAAATTATCAACATCAAACATTAGTGTGTTTTGATTCGATTCAGGGATTAATGAGTACTCGAATTCAATGAGTGCACCAGTCTCACTGATATCTACGGATCGTCCATGAAATACTTCCTTATTAGTCATTAAAGTACACGGTATAGTCAATTTCACACGCTCTGATTTCCGTGGACGTGGTTGTTCTATACTAATGAATAGACTTAAAATTATGCCCACTAAATTGAATGAGGTCCAAAAATAAATAATTACGTAGTACCATATTTGCCCGCGTTCTACTAATGAATAAGTCCCGAATATTGCAAATCCAAAAATCGACATTAAAAAAAGTATAAAATGAGTAAGAAAAGTAACCCAAACGACCTTAACACTATTTGAATGAATTCCTTTTTGTGTGACTCGGAATTTTTTTCCTTTTTTCTTTTCAATTCCAAGCGTGGCTATAATAGCGCTCCAAGCCAAATATGGAGCCATTGCTGTTTCGTATATATGACTCCAAAATGTTGTTCGCCTACTTTGTGAAACAACCCTAAAACTTAATGATGATCCTATCCACTTTGGCAACCATATAACGAGAAGTAGCTCTACAGTTGCTTGCAATGTTTTTATATGGAAATCTAAAAATAAGATCGGGCTAAGAATATAGATCAACTTGTGAATACCAAAATACCAGTATTGCACTCCATTTGCATAGAGAATGCGTTGCATGAATGTTAATCCCCTTATAGTAAGAGGATTCCATATCTTGGCTGCCTGAATATTTCCTCGGGCCCATCTGTCTCTTTGATGTAACATCTCTGAATACGATTCAGCCGATAGCCCTTTTGCGAGAATCTCCTTAACAAATATGGAGCGATATCCTTTAGCTTGAAGGAGCATACCAGTAGCAACATCTTCCGTAATACACCCTGTCGCAAAGCCACCGATAGACATAAGGGCTTTTCTGGAAAAAAGAGTGTTGCTTCCCACGTACATGACTGCGCCGAATTTATCTTTTGCTTCTTCCATTTCTGTCATAAAGAAATCCTGTTCATTATTGACCTGATCGGTTGATAGTAGATTGTGTTGAAATGGATCTGGATTAAAAAAAATTTGAGGTGATTGCACAAAAGCTACATTTCTTGCCACAAAGTAACCAACTGTACGCTTAAGGAAAAAGGATTTCGGCACCATATCTGCATCGATAGTAACAATAATCTCACCACTAGAATTCTGCAAAGCATTATTTAAATTTCCTGCTTTTGCATGACTATGGTCGGTTCTTGCTATATAAATAAACCCAAGTCTCTGTGTGAGATTTCTTACCCATTGACGCCCACCGTCATCTAACACATAAACTTTAAGTTTATCAGCCGGATAATCTAAATAACTACAAGCAACCAATGTTCGTCGAAGAACATCAATTGGTTCACTGTAAGTTGGTACCATAAAATCAACAGTTGGGACGTAATCAATATCAAATTTATGTGGGACACCCTTCCGTTTACCCATAAGCAGGTAGAATACCCCCTGCTGCAAATAACCCCAAAATTCCGCTAACCATAAGGTAACAGATGCTATTCCGTTTACCCACCCCATAATATCTAGAGTTAACGAAAACCTTATAATCATGTAAAAACTTTCTAAAATGTAGGTATATAGAAACAAAACATAAGGAGACATTCGAAACCGCTGATTTAAAATAAACATCAGTACTAGAATTAAAACTTGGACTAAGATGTATAAAATAATATTTTTCTCTATAAAATTAACAATGTCTAGAAGAAAAATCTCACCTTCACCCACCATTTGTTGCGGGGTTTTATACCCAATAGTTTAATGCATCGATTACGATTGTATCGCCCTTCAATATACAGAAATAATTGCAGTTTTGCTGAAACGCCAGCCAATAATTTTGTTGATGGCTAATTCCATAATCGAAGCTAAGTAGCACCAACCATCCCGCATCGGAGACATAGTCGTTTCATGATACGCTGCACTCGTTTTTCCTTGAATTGATTAGAATATCTTGTTTATTTCGTTCCCGTGTACTGGACACTACCTTTCCCTATTAGTGTATCCGTCCTTCCTTTTGTGTCCACCACTTTATACTAAATTCACGCAAAAAAGTCTTCATTGCAACCAACATGCAATGAAGACTTTTTGCCATCTACAGCTTTTAGCCG
>JAKACS010000573.1 GCA_021821235.1 Bacillota bacterium | reverse complement strand
GCATAGAAACCGTCAATCTCCCCTTTTCTCTGCTTACTTGGGCCAGACTTTTCGGGCAAATCAAGTCGATCTAGCGCCTGTTGTAAAGCCCTGTTAACGCATCTTTTTCGGAAAGAAAGTATATTTGATCAAACTTTTTTCCTATCCACCAGCCAATGATCGAGTACACACAAATATATGTAATTGTAAAAAGAAAAGAGATTTTCCCATCACCTCTAAAATAGTCATAAAAAGCCCAACCGAATGATTGGAAAAATCCAATGTTCAGTCCAATCATTCTTCCTGTATGTTTCACCTTTATCTCACCATGCTCTCTGTATTCAAGAATACGATTACATTATAAATAAAACAGGACTTTTTTACCAGTTTATTCAAACGGATAATTTGGTGATAAATTGACTTCATTCGAAAAATAGGGATTTCACCGAAGAATTGTGCGGGAATCAACTGCATACATAGCGACACAATATAATTGGCAAATACTATTTACTGAATTTATCGAAGAATAGGTTGATTTGGATGAGCAATCTTTCCCTTCGCGGATTCGTATTGATTGGATTACTATTTTTTCCTTTTGCTTTCAAAAAGAAACCGATTAAAGATGGGCTAATTGTGTATCTATTGACTGCTCTTTTGTCTGCGCTAATTGATCATATTTTGGTCGGGAAAAAATTGCTTGCTTATCCGGTGCGGATGTTCTCTAAAGATTTTAAATATCATGTTGTTTTTGATTTACTGCTATGTCCACTTGTTTCTGTTTTTTACAATCAAATCACTTACAAAGATCAATCAATTGCTAAAATTGTAGGGAAGCTATTTTTATTTACGATTCCTCAACTGATCATTGAGGTTTTGGCAGGAAGATATTTAAACATGGTTAAATGGCTAAATGGGTGGCGGTGGTACCACACATTCATTTCAATGAACGTTAAATATTTGGTCATCAGAGGTTTTATTCAATTCATCAGAAAAATAAGTAGAAAACAAGACCTTGTGGTTTTACTGGGTTCTATAATACGAAAATAATTTGAGAAGTGGATGGAGGCAAATCCCTATCCAGAACGGTAATTGTGCTTAATGGTACCACAAACAAACGCGAATAAGAAAAATGTTTAGAGCCAAATCTAGTTTAACATAATGTCCTGAAAAAATATAGGAATAATAGGATATCCCTTTAAATTGGAGCGTTTACATAAAAACTTTTACATTAAAAATCGACAATATTCCAAAAAGACTTGACTTTGTGTCGAAAAATCGTTATATTAAAATAACGAAATTGTCAGAAATATTAAAAATAAATGAGTTTTTATTGGAGGGACTTCTTTTGGAAAATCGTCAGCAGTGGGGTTCAAGGTATGGGTTTGTTGTTGCGGCAATCGGTTCCGCAGTTGGTCTAGGGAATATTTGGAGATTTCCGGCGGTTGCTTACGAAAACGGAGGGGGAGCATTTTTCATTCCGTATTTGTTCGCTCTGTTAACCGCAGGAATTCCCATTTTGATTATGGAATTTACCATTGGTCATAAATATAGAGGATCGTCGCCGCTCTCTTTGTTTCGAATCAATAAAAATGCGGAATGGCTGGGGTGGTGGCAAGTCTTTATTTCGTTTATTATCTCAACATATTATGCGGTGATTATTGCCTGGGCCATTAAATACAGTATTTATTCATTGAATACACAATGGGGGAAGGACACGAGTGGTTTTCTTTTCGGCAAAGTTCTGCAGCTTGCTAAAAAGCCGGGCGAAATTGGCGGACTTGTCCCAGGTGTTGTCGTTCCATTGCTAATTGTCTGGGTGGTCGCTCTTTTTGTCCTTTACCGCGGCGTTTCAAAAGGAATCGAAAGAATGAATAAAATTTTTATTCCAGCCCTTGTTGTAATGTTTTTGGTCATTGTCATTCGCGCTTTAACATTAGACGGAGCCATTGAAGGGTTGAACGCCCTTTTTAAACCAAATTGGGATAAAATTCTTGACGGCAAAGTATGGGTTGCCGCATACGGACAAATTTTCTTCTCGCTCTCCATTGGATTTGCGATTATGATTACGTATTCCAGCTACCTGCCAAAAAAATCAGACATCACAAATAATGCCTTTATTACAGGTTTTGCAAATTCAGGATTTGAGTTGTTAGCCGGGATTGGTGTTTTCTCGGCACTCGGATTTATGGCAAATCAGCAAGGCGTACCGGTTGATAAAGTAGTCGAAAGTGGAGTTGGACTAGCATTTGTTGTTTTCCCAAGTATTATAAATGAATTCCCTGGTTTGAATGGTTTATTCGGCTTATTGTTCTTTCTATCGCTTGTGTTTGCCGGCATGACATCGCTTATTTCGATTATTGAAACGTATATTGCGGCAGTTCAGGATAAATTTCATGTATCCCGGGCAAAAGCGGTCTTATTCGGCGGTGTGGTCGCCACATTGATTTCCTTGCTGTTTGCTACTCATGGCGGCTTGTATCTGCTTGATGTGACGGACTATTTCATTAATAATTTTGGCGTCGCCCTTGCCGGATTAATTGAAGTTGTGTTAGTGGCTTGGGTCTTTAAAGAACTCGGTGCTTTGCAGTCTCATGCTAATGCTGTTTCCGATATACGGCTAGGGTCTTGGTGGAAATTTTGTCTTGCAGTCATCACTCCACTTATTCTAGGTTATATGATGTTTGATTCTGTACGGCAAAATATCCAACACAACTATGGTGATTACTCAACACAACTAATTACGTTCGCCGGGTGGCTCGTTGTAGCCGTTACCCTTGCGGCGGGTATCCTGTTTTCCGCCAAGCGATGGAAATCAGCCACAGCTACTGCAGAAGAGAAGGAGAGTGCATAAAATGTCAGCGAGTGCAATTACGATGATGGTGATCGGGATTGTTGTGATATGGGGCGGCCTAGCAGCTAGTATCCTTAATGTTGTAAGAGTTTCAAGGAAATCATAAAAAATATTGAAAACACGTTCAGAGCTTAGTTTGTTACTCTGAGCGTGTTTTTTGCAGTGAAAAGATTCGACAAGTTCTTTTGATTGCTGCAGTGGCAGAGCAGTCGGGTATCCTGTCTCTCTTATTACAGCCGGTCATTTTTCAGATTAATATTTTCAGTGACTTGTTCGGTTTCGGTCACTTGTTTTTTGCCGATAACAATCTACTCGGTAATGACCGGTTTTTTCGTTACTTCGACTTTTTCTTCAACAATCGGCACGCGAATAGATTTGTCATCGCCGATCGGAGTATCTGCAGCGGATTGCTCGACTGGGCGCCGTTCAACATAAACTTCCTCATGCGTTACCTA
>JAKACS010000572.1 GCA_021821235.1 Bacillota bacterium | reverse complement strand
CTATCTAAGACCGATTATACCCAAGCCTTTGGCTAAAGCCAACCAAAATTCATCTCCCACCTACTCATTGGGCTTTAGCCCTTCCCATTCCTTGAGGATGGGAGACTTCTTTCGGAAATCCGTTAAAAAAATTTCTCAAATTCTTGTCATGAGCAGTAGGAGGACGAACCTTTTGTTTCCAAAAACATTTCGAAAAGGAACCTCCCCATGCTTCACTACAACCAATTTTCTTTATCGCAAGAATTCCATTTATAGTCACCAGGGATTTCCCTGTGCTGTTTGATTTTTACAAGTTTTAGTTACGCTTTGTTTGGTTTGGTCATATCCATTCACCTCACTTTTGACCTTGATTTTCGATATATTTTTTGATGGTATCAATTGGAGCACCACCTGTTGTAAGCAGGCAGAAACTCCTTGACCAGAACATTTCTTTCCATAGCCTTTTTCTGATATCCGGAAAATCTCTCTTTATCAATCGAGAACTTGCACTCTTATACGCATTGATGAACTTTGATAATTCTGAGTTAGGATGTGCTTTGAATAAGACGTGGATATGGTCTTTATCATGATTCCACTCCACTAAAGAAATGTTATACTTACTTCCGATTTCAGTGAACTTATCTTTTGCGAAATCAGATATTTCACTGTCGAACACTTGTCTGCGATATTTTACTACCAGAACAAGATGGTAATACATTGAGAATACTGAATGATTATTACTGTCTAATTTCATTGGTATAACAACCCTTCATTACATATATTACTGATTATACCAAAGCCTTTGGCTAAAGCCAACCAAAATTCATCTCCCACCTACTCATTGGGCTATCGCCCTTCACATTCCTTGAGGATGAGAGACTTCTTTCGGAAATCCGTTAAAGCCAGTGACTAGTATGGCCATTGTATGCTCCACCCTTATTCTTTTATCACAATAGATCGACCGTCCCTTTTCCTTCATCATACGAAAGGAGGAAATCGTCCGTTCTTACTTCACTCTCCTAGCTGCCTGCTGAATAGGATCCCACACACCATTATACGGGGGAGCATATGCCAAATCCAGATCAAGCAGCTCGTCTGTCGTCATGGAATGAAATATGGCCGTTGCTAGGACATCTATTCGCTTGTCGACGCCGTTTTCCCCAATAATTTGCCCGCCAAGTACCTTATGAGTCTCTTTATGATAGACAAGCTTCACCTTCATTTTTTTACCATCCGGATAATAACCGGCAATATCCGTTGCAGTAATAGTTACGGATCCACAAGGGATGTTGAGCATGTTTGCCTCCGCTTCTGATAGACCTGTTCTCCCCAGGGTTAACCTGAAAAACTTAATAACCGAACTGCCAACGATTCCTTTAAAGGTTTGATGAATATCCACCATGTTCAATCCGGCGATTTGGCCTTGCTTATTGGCGTGTGTTCCCAATGGGATATGATCATCCTTTTCTTTTACCCGGTGGTATTGGGTGGCACAGTCTCCCGCTGCGTAGATATCTTCTATACTGGTTTGCATATAGGCATTTACTTCGATCGCACCATTTACACTGGTCTTGATTCCTGTTCCTTCTAAAAAGGAGGTATTCGGCTTCACCCCTACAGCGATAAGCACCAAATCCGTTTCATATTCGCCTTTGTCAGTTTTCACAAATTCGACATGCTCCCTTCCGCCGAATGCTTCCACGGATTCACTAATCTTCAAAACAATATTCTGCTTCACTGCTTCATCGTGAATCAGTTCTGCCATATCCGCATCAAAAATTTGCGCTAATTGGTCCTTTCTTTCGATGATTGTTACCTTCTTGCCAAGCTCTGCAAAACTTTCCGCCATTTCCAGTCCGATGTATCCGCCGCCGATCACGGTCACATTCTTTCTATCATTCTGCAAATAATCGATAATTTCTTTGGCATCATGGATGGTCTTTAAAGAGAAAATACCCGGAAGTGTCACGCCTTCCCATTTTGGAACGACCGAACTTACACCAGTGGCAATTAGCAAGCGGTCATAAGGAAGATTAAACGTATCCCCATTTTCGTGGTTTATTCCACTAACAAGTTTATTTTTCGTGTCCACTTTTTGGACTTCATGAAATACTCGTGCATCAATGCCATATTTTTCTCTAAAAGCAGCTGGAGTGCGCGCAATTAATCGATCGGTAGACTCAATCTTCCCGCTGATTACATAAGGCAGGCCACATTGACCGTATGAATACACGTCACCCTTTTCCAATACCGTAATCTCATTTCCAGAGCTGTTCCGAACCATTTGCATCGCAGCACTCATTCCCGCTGCATCGCCACCAATAATAAGTATTTTCATCTTTATCCCTCCATTCCTTATGTATCTAATTATGATGGAATTTTAACCATTAAAGCAACTTTTAAGAACGGAAAACGAACCTATAATCCTTGTTTCTTTCACTGCCAAACTTCTGGCTATAAATATATTTATAAAGCCCTATGAACTAATACATTCCCTATCTTCTAAAACAAACAAACTCAATGAAACCGGTACTTAATTCTAGGTTATATCTCAAAAATCAGAGTTCCATTGCCTTCTCCTAAAGTGAATGTTAAAGCTTAGATATATTTACTTTTTCGAGTAAAAAAAGCGTGTTTACTTATTGTTGTTTCATCTAAAACAAAAATAAGTTCCATTGTCTTACATACTTAATATTTATTAAACAACGTTTAACATTCCATTCACTCTTTATTAAAAATTCCATATTATAATCAATCCTGTAAATCAAATAAAGTGAGGTGAATCCTATGTTTTTAAAAAAACTGATTGACAAAAACCCGATCACGATTCAGTACAACGCAAATGGTTCATTAGCCGTTTTTAAAGGCCGCGTCTATGGGCTAAATGTAAAGGAGCAAATTCTTTCACTGAAAGATGAAAAACAAAAGACGTTTTCGATTCGATTTTCGGAAATACGAGCAATTTATTAGTCAAGGATTCTCCTGAATTATTCCTGTATTTCTTTTTGCTTCCTTAAGTCCCTTCCTTAACGAGAATGCCATGTCCAAAGCCAGTCGCTTTGGTCTTATTTGTTTTCGTCAATATAAAAATAGTGACTTGTTTTACATGCCTGGGTATAATTAATTCATACAGAAGGAGGTGAATGAGATGGAGAGAATATTGAACAAGATATTAGAGCGGCTGGATTCCATGGACAAGCGATTTGATGCTGTTGATGCACAGTTTGAATCTGTTGATGCACGGTTTGAATCTATCAAAAATAATTTAATCAATTTAGAGAATGGCCAGCAATCCTTGCAGTTAGAACAAAAT
>JAKACS010000571.1 GCA_021821235.1 Bacillota bacterium | reverse complement strand
AGGCATCATCGGCAACAAGCAGCTCCTCTTCAAGAATGTTCATTTTCTTTTTTAACTGATACAGTTCTTGAACTTGCTGCATTGTAAGCTGATCGACCTCTTCCTTTAATTCTTTATACGGGTCTTTTTGAAAAAAAGAAATGATAAGGAAAAAAAGGGACAGACCGAATAGCACAAACATCGTCATTTCCATAAATCGCACCTCAACAGTTCACTTTACTATTTGTATTTTAACATTATCCTAATTTTTTTTCGACAGGGGCTGTTAATTAGTGCAGGGATTCTTTTTTTTCGCAGTTGGTTGGTGTGTGTGCATGAGAATCTGTCGAAAGACATTGTTTTTATGTGAACGGAAGATGTCGAATTTTCATTTTTGTCAGCAGTTAAAAAAAAACACTCTGCACTAATGCCCGGTTGGATAAGGGATGGCAAGAAACGACAAAATGCGTTTATTGTACAGTTTCTGTGTGGGTGCTACTATTAAATATGAAAAGTAAATGAATAATTGAAGCAAAAATTGCATAGATTGTTAGTTTGCGGAGTGGAGGAAAGACATGCTTGATGGAATGATCAAACGAAGACGGAACGGGTTTTCCTTCCGGCAGGTTGGAAAGGGATTAAAGACACCGACAGGAACGATTCGCTACCGTTGGAATAAAGGGGCAAACAGCCTCAATCAAGAGAAACAGCCGACTGGTAAAGGGCGGTCTTTAGCGGCTGCTTCCCCCGTATATACTACAGAGCTTATCATGAAACAAACAGACAATCAAAAAGTTGTATTAAGCTGGCAGGCTGTTGAACTGCCGAAAACGGTAGTGAAACATTTTTTTCAAGCCGAATTCGATGAGCTTGTTCAATCGGTGCGAATCTATGATGTTACCCAACTGCGCTTTAATGGCTCGAACGCCCATGATTATTATGAATTGGCCGTTTCGTATTCGCGTGAAAACTGGAATGTGAAAGGGTTGCCTTCTAATCGAAGCTACATCGCAGAATTGGGTCTAAAAATGACGGAAAATGATTTTTTTCCCATTCTGCGCTCAAATGTTGTTCACCTTGGTTTTGCAAGGGAAACAGATATCGATTCAGGCAGTGGCGCAAACGAAGCTCCTTCCCCAGCGTGGCTGGATCACGTAAGCACATATAGCTATTATCAAGAATCAGCGCAAAAGGAAATGGAGAACACAAATGACTGAAGTTTGCCCCCAAAAAAGACATGATACTGAAAATTCAAATGTTAAAATTCTCATGCTCACATGGGAGTATCCCCCAAATGTTGTTGGCGGTTTATCAAGACATGTACACGGTTTGTCAAAGCACCTAGCCATGATCGGTGTAGAAGTTCATGTGGTAACCGCAGGAAACGGCGGGCTGCCACCATATGAATATGCTGATGGAGTTCATATCCACAGGGTGAAACCATTGAAAGAAAATGATGAGCAGTTCCTGCGCTGGATTGCAGGGCTTAATGTTGCAATTGCCTCGAAAGCCGCAAAATTGGCGGCAAAAATAAATTTTAGACTGATTCACGCCCATGACTGGCTTACCGGTGCGTCTGCCATGGCCTTAAAAGACGTATTGGGTCTGCCGCTTTTGGCAACGATACACGCCACTGAATATGGAAGAAATGGCGGAATTCACAATGAAATGCAGCGGGCGATTCATGAGCAGGAACAACGTTTATTGAATATGGCGGATCATGTAATTGTCTGCAGTGAATTTATGAGGGAAGAACTGTCCACTGTATTTGGATTGGAAAGGGAGAGGATCTCGATCATTGCCAATGGAATTGATGCAATCGACGCTCTTCTGGAAAAAGAAATCGCTCCCCCTGAATGGGAAGGGAAAAAACGGATTTTTTCCGTTGGCCGTATCGTTTCGGAAAAAGGGTTTGCGACACTGATTGAGGCGGCTGCACTCGCAAAAAAAGCCAATTTAGCAATCTATTTCGTGATTGCCGGCAAGGGTCCGATGCTTGAGGCATATCGACGCACGATTATGGAGCGTGATTTGCAAGCGTATATTGCATTTGTCGGCTATATTTCGGATGAAGCGAAAGATGCTTATTACCGCCAGTGCGACATTGCGATTTTTCCAAGCATGTATGAGCCTTTTGGGATTGTTGTTTTGGAATCAATGAATCACGGAAAGCCAACAATCGCTTCAAGAGTTGGTGGATTACAAACAATTATCAAACACATGGAAACCGGGTTATTAGTTGAACCGGGTGATGCCGCAAAATTACTTGAACAGATTGAGTTTTTACTAAAAAATCCGCAAAAAGCGCAAGAAATTGGTTTACAAGGCCAAAAAATGGTAAAAAGTTCATATGGCTGGAAACGAATTGCAACAGAGACAAAGCGAGTGATGGAAGATTTGCTTCTCCAACAGCAAATCAATCCAAACGATGAACAGCTGATTCGAAAATAAATTTTTTAAAAAAGGTGTAAAGAGTATGGTTAAACCAACTGAACTTGATCAAGTAGAAAAAATTTCTGTTTCGTCAACCAAAATTGATTCTCTCCATTTTACTCCGGGCATTTGGCTGAATGGGAATTGCTATTGGCTTCACAATGTTCGGGAAAAAGTATTGTATTCGGAAAAAATGACTGTCAAAGTAACGCTTGAAAGGAGTCATTCGAAAATTTGGTATTATCGGCTATTTGTCAGCAATCACAGTACAGCACCAAAAGAGATCAAGGTTTTAGCCGCCTATTATTACTCCAATCTGCTAGAAAAGCAATTTTCATTCGCATCGCCAACAGACCGAAACGTGTTTCATTTGATCAATGAAGACGTTTATATGGTGAATGCCCGCTGCAATGGAAAGCCCGCTGATGAATATACGATTCAACCATTCTGGAATCTGACTTCTAATCAAATTTGGAATTGTGAACAGCTTGGCAGCCTTAAATATCAGCCAATGGTTAAAGGACCTGCTGCGAGCATCTTAGCGTTAGAGACAACAATTCACGCCCATGAAACAGTGCAGCTGAATTCATGGGTAATCCATGGGAAAAGCAGGCAGGAGGTAGGGCTGCTTAATCAGGTGCTGCTGAATAAACAGCTAAAACGATAGTTCAAAACCATTCCGAAATTCAACTTTTTAAAACAGTACTAGCATTTCCCTTTGAAAGATGGTATTATAGAAAAGTCGTATGAACTTTACTAGCAAGTTTGGAGGGAAATGAACATGCGTGTGAATATTACGTTAGCTTGCACAGAATGTGGAGACCGTAACTATATTTCAACAAAAAATAAACGTAACAATCCTGACCGTCTTGAGCTTAAAAAAT
>JAKACS010000570.1 GCA_021821235.1 Bacillota bacterium | reverse complement strand
AATTAGATGCGGTTAAACTAATTTCAATCCACGCACCCGTACAGGGTGCGACTAAGCCAATACGCCAATCAAGCAAACGCAATATTATTTCAATCCACGCACCCGTACAGGGTGCGACGAAGCAATTGGAAGCCAAGACGGAAACGTTTCCCATTTCAATCCACGCACCCGTACAGGGTGCGACAGTGTGGTAGTTATGCTCAAAATAATATCATTGGAATTTCAATCCACGCACCCGTACAGGGTGCGACACATAATGGAGCTTCTGGTAATCACATAATCAAATTTCAATCCACGCACCCGTACAGGGTGCGACTGCATTTTCAAGTGGAGCTATGATTAAAGGGAAAATTTCAATCCACGCACCCGTACAGGGTGCGACAGCGATTTTTGGCCATAGACTCCTAATTTATGGGAGGATTTTGATCAAAAACACACTATTTCCTCCAAAATATTAGAGGACATAAACATATTTTACAAATAACGGGAGAACAAACAGTTATTTTAGGTGCGAATCCCCTTAGCTAATCATGTTCGCTTCCCATTCGCACTTAAAAAATTAATGGACCTTCTACATCCACCGACTCTTTTATACCTAAATGTTCCACTTTATTTTTGTAATTATTGCCTAATTGATAAAACCTAAGACTATCCTTCTCTTTGTCGATAACATTCGCAAGTTCAATTTTTAAAGCTGCGAATTGGGTTGAATCGACAACACATTCAAAAACGGAATTCTGGACTCGTTGTCCATAATTTTGACATATTTTTGAAACTTTTCGTAGTCTCTTTTGACCAGTATTACTAATTGTGCTGACATCATAAGTGATTAGTACTAACAAAATATCCACCTACTTCCATAAAAAAGGTGGGTACTCATCTAAGTCACCCCGTAAAAAACGGGCTAATAATAATGATTGCACATGAGGTACTAATCCCCAGGAGATTTTTTCACCAAGATAGGGATGCGTAATTTTTTCCTGTTTTCTGGATTGCCAAGCTCCTAAAAACCTTTTTCTGGCATCGTCTGTCATTATAACAGCCCCATTCTCTTTTTGATGAAAATCATCTTTACTAACAATTTTTTTATTGATTAATGATAGAACAAACCGATCAGCATAGACACCGCGAAGCTCTTCCATAAGATCTAATGCTAAAGAAGCTCTACCCGGACGGTCTCGATGTAAAAAACCAACATAGGCATCAAGTCCTACACCTTCTAAAGCAGCCGCCATGTCATTTGATAATAAAGTATAAGCAAATGATAGCATGGCGTTCACATTATCAGTAGGTGGCCTACGAGAACGGAATTGAAAAGAGAAATCTTCTTTTTGCTGCAAAATCATTTGATTAAATACTTTGTTATAACTAATGGCTGCTTGTCCTTCAAGGCCTCTTAGCCTTTCTAAATCTTCACAGTTTCTAACTTGAATAATTATCTCCGACAACTGTTTTGAAACCTCTTTGAATTGGGACACATCTACTCGCAACGGATAGTCTCTCGTTATTCTTTCAAGAATCCATTTATGATTGAAAATTTTCCCAACAATAAAATTTCGCGCCACTTTAGCAGAAACTACTTCATCATCAGATATTCGGTATTGTTTCTTTCTTAATACAACATTTTCTCTACTTTTCCCTATGACTCTTGCAAGAAATCTGCCGTTCATCGTAAAAAAAACGATAGAAATGTTTTTCTCAGCACAGTAACCCATTAATGCCGGACTAGCGCCAGTATATCCAAAAGAGTTGATTGCCTCTAAATTGTGAAGAGGAAGCCTGCCTAACTGTTCTTTTTCTTTAAGAAGAACAATATTATCCCCATCTAATGATAAGTAAACGTCTGGTTGTGTTATAAATAACGTGTTTAATAATTTTTTCATTCATTGATCTTCCCATCAATAAAACTTTTCACAGACTGTTTATTCATTAACTTCGGTAAACAAATATTTTGAAGGGAACAATTTTTACAAAATGAACCTGTTTTCACTTTCGGCGTATGCCTTCGATCATAATATTCATGCATTTCTGCAGCGATTGTCTTTACTTTCAATTTGTATTTTTCCGTTAATGGCACTTTGACTCTGTGTTTAATTTCATTATAAAACATATAGCCCAGATTAACCTCACAACAGAGCATTTCCTCAATACAAATCGCTTGTGCCGTTAACTGCAAGACATCTGAATCGTCCAATTTGGGTTTCCCACGTTTGTACTCAATAGGAAACGCGGTATATTTTCCTTCTGAACCGCTAATTTCAACGCCTTTTTCATCTCGAATAAATTCAACAACATCGCAAACTCCAGTTATCTTTAGCTCGTTCGACCTAACTGGCATCGCTCGAACAATAAGTTTATCCCCGCGTTTTTCTCGAATAAATGGCTGATCCGCTTTTTGATGAAGATGCTGTCCTTCTACCGTCCGAACATTTTCTTCCCACTGCTGCTCTATATGGATTAGCGCCCATTGTCGTTTGCAAAATTGAAAATGTTGAATTCCTGACAGCATCAAATAATCATTTTCTTCATCATAAACCATCGATGATCTCAGCTTCTAAACCTTCCAAATGCTCAACTGCGATAGAGTAATCATCAAAAGATCTCGGCTCGTCCATTTTAGATTCAATTTTTATAGAACGATGAACTTTTGCTGACGAATATTGACCAAGCTTTGAATTATGTTCCCACCAAATTAGCTTGTGTACTTCCATACTTCCATCCGGTCTTGCAGCAGATGTATCATTTTCAAAAAGTGTAACAAGAGCTTGTTTGATTTTTTCTGCATCTTCATTTGTAAAACCCGTTTTTTCAGCAAGCTGTGTGTTAATACTACCGTAAAAAACATATAACCCAAAATCCACCCGATGTTTCATACCCATTGTATCTGATCCTTTTTCTTTTCCAGGTTCTGAATTGACACTTTTCGTTATCTGCATACTAGTAATATCAATCGGATCAATACTGGTTGCAGTATGGATAGAAACCGGCCCCCTTACACCTACTGAAACCGCACTTCCACTACCAGAAGCTTTAAAAGCAAAAACCTGTCCAAAACTTCTTACATCAATCCATTCATTGCAAGCAATTTTTGCAAATTCATCATTGGTAGAAGTTTTTGATTTTAACAGTTTCAATAATTCCGGGTTTGA
Source organism: Bacillota bacterium (assembly GCA_021821235.1). The sequence continues at coordinate 157 of JAKACS010000570.1, read as the reverse complement.
TTCAGCTCTTTCTCTTAAGCTTTTAAAATCGTCTACACACCGGTCATTTGATTGTACAAAAATAGATTCTCCCATGTCTTGCAAACGATTTCTAATTTTTCGTTTTATGGCAACATCTGAAATTTCACCATGGCCGTCATAATTTTGCCGTGGACGG
>JAKACS010000569.1 GCA_021821235.1 Bacillota bacterium | reverse complement strand
GGAGTCTTCGCCGCCTTCCGCTCCAATCAACAGAGTTCTTTTACTTAGATTAAAATTTAAAAATGAGAGAAACTCGCTTTAAGGAAGGATTTAATTGTCCTCATTGTTCATCGGAACATGTTGTTTGGTCTGGAAAATATAACGGTCAGCAACGCTATCGCTGTAAATGTTGCACCAAGGCTTTTACCGATTCAACCAATACCGTTTTGTACCGTACACAAAAGGCAACGAATGGATTACATTCGTTCCTCATATATTTAAAGGATATTTTCTACGAAAATCGGCTGAAATCGTAGGGGTTACTTGGGTTACGCCTTTTTATTGGAGACACAAACTGTTAAGCGCTTTAAAGCAATTGGATGTTGAACATTTTGAGGGTATCGTTGAAATGGAGAGGCCTTATTTCCTATACTCTCAAAAAGGACAACGTGGCATTACTGAACGCAAACCACGAAAACGTTGCGGGAAATCCAAGCACTGAGGAATCAGCCACGAACAGGTTTGTGTCCTCTTTGCCAGAGACCGAACAAAAGCAATTGTCTCCAAAGTTGCCTGTATGGGGCGTATTGTAAAACCGAAAGTCGATACCTTGATTGATTCTAAACTGTCCAAAGAACTATTAACATCATTTGTATTTAAAAAGATGGAAAATTACGATTATTTTTGCCTCTCTAAATTCAAGTCATAATCAATAAGGCTCACGGTTGTATAAAAAATTGGAGGACAATCATTTTGAAAAAGTTTCGTGGAAAAAGACGTTATTTTCGTAACTTATGGAAATCAACAGCAGTCGAGCAATATGATTTGGACTTCGGGTATGATGGTTGGTTTGATATATGGCATACTCACCTTGACTTTTTCGGTGTTGGAAATAATAGCTTAAAGATTAGAAGAGAGCATATAAAAGCCCATATAACTTTATTTAAAAATTTATTAGAAAAGCTCAATAAACTGGATAAACCTTATCAATCGTGGATTCAATTAATTGAAGAAGATGCTGGTTTAGATGCAGTTTATATTCATACCCCAAACCCTAATGAAGACAATTTCCCCATTAAAATAGATATTTTAAACTGGGATTGCATTGTCCCAAAATATATCAGAGATTTAATAGACCTAAAGGAATTTAATGTGGGACACTATAATTGGGAATCAAATAACTGCTATATAATTCAGTCCAAAAATAATGGGATTAGGTTACATGAGAAATAAAAATGCATAAAATTTATTTCAAATTTGGGGTATTTCATATTTTCTCCAATTTCCTTCGGACGGTGGTGATGTCCTGTGGGAGTATGGGGCTGGGAAGATCCTACAGGTGCTTAGCGCCGAGGAGGCTCAGGCATTCTGCCCCCCCCGGAAAGCGAGCTTCTTGAGCGGAAATCAGCAGCCCCCGTTTATCCGCCAAACTAAAAAGGACCGGGCGGTTTTTTCCCGGTTTTTCTTATTGCTCGGCTGCTTCAATTTTTTCATTATTCCAACTGTATTCAGGCCATTTTGGCTGCTGCGGATAGTTTGAATTTGCCTTATAAATTCCATTTGCAATCGTTTTGGCCATTTTTAAAACCAAATTGAGGCGGGTATTTTGCAACACAAAAAACTCCATAAAACCGCTGACATTGACAATTCCTGTAACATGTATATGACCAACGGCAGGCAAATCCTTGTTCACTCCTGCCCCGGGCTTTACCGGTCCTTCACCGACTTCGATCATCCCGACGCTTTTAAATCGTCCTAAACAGGCATCAATCCCGATAATGAATGGATGGAAATGCTGTTCTTTAATCCATTTTAATTTTTCTTCCAAATTAACAGCATGGATGGGATCATCAAGCGTACCGTATACAAAAAAAGATGGCAATTTCTTTTCTTCTAAAAAAGTTCCGACAAGTGGCCCTAATGAATCGCCTGTAGATCGGTCTGTACCAATGCAAACAAAGACAATCGGGCGGCTCGTAACAGCAGGAAAAAGCGAAAGCAATTCGACTGCAAGCTGATCGGATGCATTGCTTTCTTCATGGCTGATTCGCTCACTTGCCCTCCTGTCAAAAATTTTTGATTTCAGATCCATTAAGCCCACTCCTTCGCTTTATTCATTATAGTATACGGAGATTCGCTGTTATCTATACATTCCTGTAATAAAAATGAATGAAACCAATTTTTAAGAGAAAAAATTCACTAGACTACAATGTTGCAATAAAAATTTGCTAAAATAGATTAAACCGTTTAAATGGTATCTTTCCAAATGAGAAGGTGGTAAAATGTTTCCTACTGAAAAAGTTATTCAAGGGTTCATGAATAAATTCCAAAATGAAGAGACATGGCTTGCAATAGGTATCGGAATTCTAAAAATCCTCGCCATCTTGATTATTGCAAAAGTTCTTATTCGTGTTGGAAAATTAGCCATTCATAATATGGTGAAAATCAGAACACGAACATCTCTTTCACCGTTTGTTTCCCTAAGGATTTCGGAACGCAGGGAAGCGACATTGCTAAAATTGATTGATAATATCTTGTCATATGTCGTTTACTTTATTGTGTTCATGATGATTCTTTCGCTTTTTAACATTAATGTGAGTGCATTGCTTGCTGGTGCAGGTATTGTCGGTCTAGCTGTCGGGTTTGGAGCGCAAAGTTTAGTAAAGGATATCTTATCCGGTTTTTTTATTATTTTTGAAGATCAGTTTTCTGTCGGCGATTATATTCGCGTTGGCCAATTTGAGGGAAATGTTGAAGCGATTGGCTTAAGAACAACCAAAATTAAAAACTGGACGGGCGAAGTGCATATTTTACCAAATGGAAGCATCAACCAAGTAACCAATTTTTCCTTGAACAATAGTGTTGCAGTCGTAGATGTCGGTATTGCTTATGAGGAAGATATTGAAAAAGCAGAAAAGGTGATTGATGAGCTGTTGGAGAAATTACCGGAACAATATGAACAGCTTGTGAAAAAGCCAGAATTGCTTGGAGTTCAAAATTTAGGTCCATCAGAGGTTGTTTTAAGAATTGTTGCCGAAACATTGCCAATGCAGCACTTTTATATGGCAAGAGTGCTTCGCAAAGAGGTAAAACTAGTACTGGATCAGAATGGTATTGAAATTCCGTTTCCGCGGCTTGTAATGTATTCAAGAGAAGGGGAACAGGCCAAAGAGCCAGGGGTTTAAAAAGGAGGGACTCAAGATGGAGCAAAAGGAATTTGCCATAAACGATATTGTTGAAATGAAAAAACCGCATCCATGCGGGGTCAACCGCTGGAAAATTATTCGCATGGGAATGGACATCCGAATTAAATGCGAAGGCTGTTCCCATAGTGTGTT
>JAKACS010000568.1 GCA_021821235.1 Bacillota bacterium | reverse complement strand
CATTCTATTTTGCTTTTACAAACCTCACTTTAACAGGAAGCGATGCGAAGAGTGTTAATTTTATAGGATTTCAAAATTTTTTATCAATGTTTCAAGATCCTAACTTTCGAATCAGCGTTGTCAATACCATTGTGTTTTTGCTTTTTTCTGCAGTTATTGGCCAACAAGTTCTCGGATTTATTTTAGCTGTGCTTATGAAGGAGAAAAATAAATTATTTCGCCGTATCATTGGAATTATTGTTATTGCCGGTTGGGTAACACCTGAAATCGTAGTAGCTTTTAGTTGGGTAGCATTCTTAAGTGACAATGGAACTTTAAATGTAATTTTACAGTCTATAGGCTTAAAACCCGTGACATGGCTGTACACTTTTCCAATGGTTAGTGTAGTTGTTGCGAATATTTGGCATGGGACAGCCTTTTCAATGCTTGTTTTCCAGGCGGCTTTGGATGATGTTCCGAGAAGTGTAGAGGAAGCAGCCGTCATTGATGGAGCTTCTCGTTTTCAAGTTTTGTTTCGAATTGTTTTACCGATGGTTAAAGGCTCAATTGTTACCAATATGATCCTAGTTACTTTGCAAACATTAGGTGTATTCACATTGATTTATGCAATGACTGGCGGAGGTCCAGGAACTGCAACACAAACTCTTCCGATTTTTATGTACAATCAGGCTTTTGTAAATTACCAACTTGGCTATGGGACGGCTATTTCACTAATTCTACTTTTAATTGGAATTATTGCTAGCTTAATTTATATTCGCTCCATGAAAGTCAATGTTTAAGGAGGAGCAACATTGAATCGTTATAAAACCGAAAAAATTGTTCCTTACGTAATTTTAACAGTTATTGGCGTTTTGTTCATATTGCCGCTTTTGTGGGTGCTGTTTGCATCATTCGATCCGAATGCTCAGCAAGCTTTGAAAATGCCTAGTTCCTTTACGGTACAGAACTTTACTTCGATTTTAACTGATCCGGCCAATCTTCAATCCTTTGGTATTGGTTTGTTTATATCATTTGGGCAAGCAATACTGGTTGTTGTTGTCGCAATCATGGCTGCATATCCTCTTTCACGGTATGTCTTGAAATTTAAAAAGCCATTTATGTATTCTATTCTATTTATGACAGCTTTACCAATTACTGCTGTAATGGTGCCTGTTTATCAACTCTTTATTTATCTCAATATGCAAGATTCTCTCATTGGGACGATTCTGTTTTTAACTGCATCCGGTTTACCTTATGCTATCTGGATGATGAAAAACTTTATGGACTCTGTTCCACTGGAATTAGAAGAATCAGCGTGGATAGATGGTGCATCTGTATGGGGAGGGTTGAGGAAAGTTGTTGCCCCTTTAATGATTCCCGGGATTTGCACTGTTGCAATATTTACTTTTTCGGGTAGTTGGGGGAACTTTTTCGTACCATACATTTTAATTCAATCTCCGGAAAAGTTTCCTGCATCCGTAACAATTTTCCAGTTTTTTTGGAAACTTTGGAATGATAGAGTATGGTAAACTTGCAGCTTTTTCTCTGATTTATACAATGCCTTCAGTTATTTTGTATATGTTTTCCCAGCGGTTTATGTCTCAAGGCTTTAGTCTCGGTGGAGCATCTAAGGGATGATCAATATTAAAGGAGTGTTTGTATGTTTTGGACAATAGAAAAATTAGAAAAAAGAGTAAAAGAGCTAGAATCATATCGATATAGAAATCTTCAACCAGTGGTTTCTTTCCAAGCCCAAGACGATGAAGAAGGTTTAGTTTCGCAGAAGCCTCCTAAGGGTGGAACGTGGAGAACAATGAATATAAGGGATAGATGGGAAGAGAGAGATAAATATATTTGGTTGAAAGCTCTAATACCCATTCCTACCCATTGGAGGAATCAGAGAATTGTTGGTGTCTTTGATTTTGGGAAAACGGGTGGCGGTAATAACTCAGGATTTGAATCACTGCTTTATTTAAATGGAGTTCCTTATCAAGGTGTAGACATGAATCATCAAGAGGTATTTTTTGATGGTGGCTTGGCGGGGACTACGGTTGAAATGTGTTTTCGGCTATGGTCAGGACTGGAAGGTGGCGGTAAACCGACGCTGCAGGAGCATCAGTTGAAAACTGCTTATATTGCGTGCCTTGATAATGAGGTTGATGATCTATATTACACATCCAGAGCTGCTATAGAGACTGTAAAGTATTTACAGGAAAACCAACCGGAAAGGCAATTATTAATAAAAGCAATTGATAAGGCTTTCCTTTTGATTGATTGGTCTATCCCAGGTTCAGATCGTTTTTATGATTCTCTACATCAAGCACAATCTAAATTAACAGAAGAAATTGAGCAAATTCCGAAAAATTATCCAGTTACCGTAACGGCAATTGGTCATACTCATATTGATGTAGCTTGGCTGTGGCGTCTAAAGCATACAAGAGAAAAAGCAGCGCGATCGTTTTCTACAGTTCTCCGTTTAATGGAGCAATACCCAGAATACGTTTTTTTGCAAACTCAGCCACAGTTATATGATTATATTAAAAAGGACTATCCAGAAATCTATCAACAAATTGAGACAAGGGTAAAGGAAGGACGTTGGGAAACGGAAGGTGGCATGTGGCTTGAAGCAGACTGCAACCTTACATCAGGTGAGTCGCTTGTTCGTCAATTATTATTAGGCACAAAGTTTTTCCGAGAAAACTTTGGGAAAGAATGTGAATATTTATGGCTTCCTGACGTTTTTGGATACAGCTGGGCGCTTCCTCAAATTTTGGTGAAATCAGGCATTAAAACATTTATGACTACTAAAATTAGTTGGAGCCAATATAATAAAATGCCACATGATACTTTTAAATGGAAAGGAATCGATGGAACTGAAATTTTGACTCATTTTATCACAACTCCTGAAGATGAATACTGGTTTTATACATACAACGGTCGGATTACCCCTCGATCGGTCAAGGGGATTTGGGAGGCATATCGTGATAAAGCGATGAACCAAGAGCTATTGCTTTCTTATGGTTATGGAGACGGTGGCGGCGGTGTTAATCGAGAAATGTTAGAAATGAGGAGAAAATTGGATAAAATGCCGGGTTTGCCATCTATTAAGACAGGTAGAGCAGATGACTTTTTTAAGCGTCTTCATGAAACCGTTGACCAGACAGACCAATATGTTCACACGTGGGATGGTGAGCTTTATCTGCAATATCACCGCGCTACCTATACATCACAGGCCTATAATAAACGGATGAACCGTAAAATGGAGCTTCTTCTTCGTGAAACAGAATGGATTAATACTTTGAATAGTGTCCATTCGGGTTCATGGTCAGCGTATCCTGCACA
>JAKACS010000567.1 GCA_021821235.1 Bacillota bacterium | reverse complement strand
GCTCGGATCGTTGATTGGGCTTGGCGGGGGAATTATTGTTGTGCCAGCCTTGCTTTATTTGGGAACCCTGCCTTCTTTTTCGGCAGTTACGCCCCAGGTTGCGGTTGGAACTTCGCTGTTTACCATGATTTTTACCGGATTGTCCTCAACATTGGCTTATATGAAACACAAAACCGTTGACTATAAAAGCGGTTTTATTTTTCTGATCGGCAGCGGACCCGGCAGCATTCTCGGTGCATGGGTGACCGAAAAACTGAATTTGCATTCATTCAATATCTTTTTTGGTATCTTTATTTTATTTGTCTCGCTTGTTCTTGTATTAAAAGATAAATTAAAACCGATTCCATACCAAAAAGACCGGGGGATTGTCAGGACGTTTACTGACAATGCAGGGAATGCGTTTGAATATGGCTACAGTGTTTCGATGGGGATCGTTATTTCGTTTATTGTTGGTTTTTTATCGGGAATTTTGGGAGTCGGCGGCGGTTCCCTCATGGTACCGACGATGATTTTGCTCTTTTTCTTTCCGCCGCATGTGGCAGTCGCGACATCGATGTTTATGATATTGCCAACATCGATTTTAAGTTCAATCACCCATGTAGTACTAGGAAATGTTAATTGGCTATACGCACTAGCACTAATACCGGGAGCGTGGATTGGTGCAAGGGTCGGTGTTTATTTAAATTCAAAGTTGAAAAGTAGCACGATTGTCCTGCTGCTAAGAACCATTCTCATTATTGTTGGCGTGCGCCTTATTTATCAGGGGATTATTGGATAGCTATCATTCCCGAATGTGAACGAAACAAGGCAAAGAGGTGAAAATCGCATGGAAACCATTCATATTTACCATACAAACGATCTTCACAGCCATTTTGAACGCTGGCCCCGGATTCATCAGTGGCTTAGCCAACATAAAAAATGGTATCAAGAAGCGGGTGATGAAGTGTTTTTGTTTGATGTCGGCGATTTTGTTGACCGCTGGCATCCGCTTTCCGATGCGACGATGGGGAAGGCCAATACAGAGCTTTTAAACAAAAATAATTTTACAGCGGTAACGATTGGCAACAATGAAGGGATCAATCTTGCCTATGGCGATTTGGACCATTTGTATGATCAGGCAAAATTTGATGTGCTTACAGCCAACCTTTACAAGGATAATTTCATCTATCCTGATTGGAATAAACCATATAAAGTGTACAAAACACAAAGCGGTACAAGGCTTGGCGTAATCGGTTTAACGGCTTTTTTTCCACATTTGTATCAGCTCCTTGGCTGGTGCTTGACCGAGCCAATCGCCGAGCTACGAAAATGGATCGGTTCAGTGAAGGAAGAAGCAGACATTTTGATTCTGTTGTCGCATTTGGGCATCCAGAACGACGAGAAGATTGCTGAGGAATTTCCGGAAATTGACCTAATCTTAGGTGGACATACCCATCATATTTTGCAAAATGGAAAAAATGTTAATGGTGTTCTGCTGGGGGCAGCTGGAAAGTATGGGAACTTTGTTGGTGAAATGCTACTCGTTGTGGATTCGCAAAAGAAAATTGTACACAAAAAAGCGTATTTATTTGATGTAAATGAGCTGCCGGCTCCGGCAAATGAACAAGAAGAAATTGAGGCGCTGTATCAGGAAGGGAAAATGCTTTTGAGCGCTAAGGTAACAGATTTGCCGTCTCCGCTTGAAAGTGATCCATTTCGGGAAACGGTATTGGCAACATTGCTTTGCCGGACTGTAAGAGAATGGTGCGAGGCAGATTGCGCGTTTGTGAATGCAGGGTTACTGTTAGGACCGCTTGAAGGGGAAGTGACGGAGTACGATTTATTAACGGTTTGTCCGCACCCAATCAATCCTTGTAAAGTCGAATTAACGGGGAGCGAATTGGCTGAAGTTCTCGAACAAACGAAAAATCCTGATTGGCCGCATAAGCAAATATTCGGTTTTGGCTTTCGCGGGACGGTCATGGGTATCTTTATTTATGATCGAATTCAGTTTGCCGAGGGTGAAATTTTAATAAATGGTAAAGAAATCGATCTGGATGCCCAATATACCGTAGCGATTCCAGATATGTTTACCTTCGGACGGTTTTTTCCAGCAATTTATGAAAGCAAACGGAAAAAATACTACCTCCCTGAATTTTTGCGCGATTTAATAAAATGGAAACTGCAAGGAGAAATTTAGCGGAGCCAACTGGCATATCCGATATACACCTTTCTTTCGTCCTGTTCATACAGTGATAGGGAAGAAAGGGGTGCAAACATGATTGATCTTTCACCGGTCGTTTTGGAGGGTCATACGTTTTTAGCGGTAACGGTTAAATTGCCAAAAACAACGCTTCTTGTCGTTTCAAATGATAAGGGCTATATAATGTGCGGGGCGCTTGATGTCGGATTGTTAAATGAAAAGCTGAAGGATCGGAAAATCATCGCTGGCAGAGCGGTTGGAGTGAAAACCATTGAGCAGCTCCTGGAGGCACCGCTAGAGTCGGTTACACTTGAAGCGGAGGCACTTGGAATCCATAAAGGGATGATTGGCAAAGAAGCATTAGTAAAGATGGTCTAAAAACAACCACCTGCTGCTGTCAGGTGGTTGTTTAATAGGGTGAGTTTTTTAGAACTGCGGATAAAATTGAAAATTTCACGGATAAATGGCGATTGTTCGCGGATAAACGAGTCAGTTTCACGGATAAATAAAGCAATCCCGCGGATCGCGACGAATGAAGAAAATGGTCAAAAACGGGACTTAAGTAGGTTGAAGGATTCATTTATCAGGTGAATAATTAAGATATATGTCGGATTTTGCAGAAATTCGATGAATGGAAACAAAGAACAGGAGCCTATCATGAGACTAGTTCAAACTGCAGCTGTATTAGAAGGAACCCTTCTCGGTAAAGCCATCTACAATGATAAAGGCCAGATTCTCCTAAACGAAGGGGTAAAACTTGAACGGAAACTGATCAAACGGTTAATCGAGATGGGAATCCACTACATTTACATAAAAGATAAAATGACCGAAGATCTTGCCATTCACGACCCACTTTCAATGAAGCTTAAGAAAAAGGCAATGGATTCAATCGAAAAACATTTTCATGAAATCGAAAGCGGCAAGGATTTGTCCAATGCACTGGTACTCGAAAAAGCAGCAAAGAACTTGAAATCGCTAGTGCGCGAAATTCTGTTTGAAATCAAAAGCAATCAAGATCTACTTGTCTTACTATCAGAAGTATATACATATGACCACTACGTGTTTACGCATTCCTTAAATGTGACCATGTATTCATTGGCGATTGGGATGAAATTAAATCTTTCGGAAAAGATCTTGAAGTTCT
>JAKACS010000566.1 GCA_021821235.1 Bacillota bacterium | reverse complement strand
TAAATTTTTATGCGCTAGTTCTCTCTTCTACGGCATACATATAGCTTGTGAGGGGGGATTTTTTTGGCAAAATTTCGCGCAAAAATGCCGCGAAAAGGTCCGCTGCCTTTCCGCTACGTTTTTTTATTATCCTTTGTCTTTTTCCTGTTATCTACTGCAGTTGGACTTTGGATTGTCAACAATGGAATTGAGCCAACGCTTATGCGCTATGCTGAATTTCAAACAAAAAATATTGCTTCAGAAGTGATTAATCGAGCGATTAAAAAAGAAACGACGAATATTGAGGAAATTATCAATGTAACGCCAAGTAGCAATGGCAACGTGTCTGCAGTCAAATTAAAAACGGAAGTGGTTACCCGTCTTTTGGCGAACACAGTCGATCAAATTCAAAAAAATCTGCGCTCGGCAGAGCAGGGTGATCTCTCCTCCGTTGCCGCGATCACCAACACGGATATTGAACTCGATCAATTAAAAAACAAAAATGGGATCGTTTGGTATGTGCCATTAGGTCAAGTAACCAATAGTGCTTTATTTGGAAACTTGGGTCCAAAAATTCCGATTCGTTTTCAGCCTGTCGGTAATGTCCAGCCGGATATCAAAATGAATGCCAAACCGATGGGAATCAACAATACATGGATTGAAGTGTCGCTCCAGTTAAAAGTAGCTGTTCAAATTATCACGCCGTTTGCGACCAAAGTGACCGAATTGCAACAGACAGTGCCAGTTGGAGCCGGCCTCATCCCGGGCGATGTTCCGCAATATTTTAATGGCGGCAGCGGATCAACCCCAGCGATCCAATTGCCGCAAAAATAAGGACTGCAAATCACGGCAGTCCTTATTTTTTATCAAAATTTAGATCGTAACTTCTAGCTTCAACGCTTTTCTTATTTTCTGCTCTGCATTCTTTCCTGTCTTTCCCACATTCTGAGATGCGGATAGGGGTCAAATGACCATTCACTATAACCGTTGTCCTTGTACATTCCATAGTGCAAATGCGGTGGGAATTTGCCTGACGTTCCAGGCGGTCCGTAGCCCGAGCTTCCGACGCCGCCGATCACTGTTCCAGGTTCGACAATTTGACCCACTTTTAAATCTTTGGCAAAACCGCTAAGATGGGCAAAATAATGATAGGTGTTGTTAATATCACGAATGCCTACCCGCCAGCCGCCGTAACGATTCCAGCCTTTCATTTCGACAATTCCGTAATTCGTTGCCCGAACCGGTACTCCGTAGCCGGCAAATATATCGGTTCCTTCATGAATTCTCCGTCCGCCCCAACCGCGTGCATCACCCCAGGTTGTCCGATAGCTGTGGTTGGAGCGAATCGGTACCGGAAAGGCATGTCCGTCCAAATCAAGCCGGCCGAAGTGCTTGTACACTTTCGCTTTGTCATTAATGATCCTGACCGTTTTATCCCGCTTGTAATAATTCCACAACCCAATTTTTAAATTTTCATGGTCAGCTCCAAAGGAAAGGAGGTAATTGGCCATCGAAAACAATACATCTTCATCCGAATTGAGATCAGCTTTTCCATCACCATCCCCGTCCGCGCCGATTCCGTTAAAAAATTGAATGGTTGCCGGATGTTGATCTGAGCGGTTTGGATTAGTGAAGCCGCACCATTCCTCCGGCGTGAAGTAAATGCCGATCACTCCATCTGGTTTCGGCAAATCCTTACGAACCTGGCGAATATTTCGCTCATATTGGTCAATTGCCGCTAAATAATACCATGGTATTTGCGTAACAGTTTCCACTTTTTTATAAAGTTCCATTCTTTTTTGATAGTGATTAGGCTCTTGGGATTGCACTCTGACTTCTAGCGGACTGAAAAGAAACAGAAAAGTACAGATAAGTAAAAAGACCCGCACGCGAATCCTCCCTTCAAGAACTAAACTTACATCTGTAGTTTGTGATTTCACCACTTTTTCATTATGGTTAATAAATGGTAAATAGGCCTTTGGCTTGTCGAACGTTTTCCAGTATGATAAAGTGACAAGGGAAGGAACTGATCGATTACATAATACTTTTTGGGCTTCTTACAAAAGAACGGGGTGGAAAAATGAGTAAGAATGAATATGTAAGAAAACCGGATTGGTTGAAAATAAAGCTAAATACGAATGAACAATACACCGGCTTGAAAAAAATGATGCGGGAAAAAAGCCTTCATACCGTATGTGAAGAGGCAAGATGCCCGAATATTCATGAATGTTGGGCGGAAAGAAGAACGGCGACATTTATGATCCTTGGGGATATTTGTACACGAGCTTGCCGATTTTGCGCAGTAAAGACTGGACTGCCAACGGAACTGGACTGGAAAGAACCTGAGCGGGTTGCCGATTCGGTGCAATTGATGAATTTAAAGCATGTCGTCGTCACTGCTGTATCGCGCGATGATTTAAAAGATGGCGGAGCGGCAATTTTTGCCGAAACGATCCGTGCCATTCGCCGCAAGAACCCGTTTACAAGTATCGAGGTGCTGCCTTCCGATATGGGAGGAGTAGAAGAAAACTTGCGCGTGTTAATGGAGGCAAAACCGGATATTTTAAACCACAATATTGAAACGGTTCGCCGCCTAACACCAAGAGTAAGAGCGCGCGCTCAATACGACCGCTCGCTTGAATTTTTGCGCCGGGCAAAAGAAATGAATCCTACTATTCCGACAAAATCGAGCTTAATGATCGGACTAGGGGAAACGAAGGAAGAAATCCTCCAAGTAATGGACGACTTGAGGGTCAATCATGTAGACATTATGACGATTGGCCAATATTTACAGCCGACGAAAAAACATTTGAAGGTTGAAAAATATTACAGCCCTGCTGAATTTGAAGAATTGCGGCAGATTGCTTTATCCAAGGGCTTCAGCCATTGTGAAGCAGGTCCGCTTGTTCGTTCATCCTATCATGCCGATGAACAGGTAAATGCCGCTGCAAAACATAAACAAATGCTCGCCGACCAAAAAATTCAAGAAGCCTAATTAGAAAAAGAGTTCAGCTTTTTGCTGAACTCTTTTTAGCCGATCAGTTATAATAGAAGTAAAAGTGCCTGGGTAAAAGAGGTGGATTATGGTTACCGTAAATAACATACATTATGAATTAGTGGAAAATGAACGAAACGGCTATAATGAAGAAGCGTTTTTAGGACGCTATAGCGATATATTGTCAAGATATGATTATATTGTCGGCGACTGGGGGTACGGGCAGCTCCGCCTAAAAGGCTTTTTCGATGATCAAAACCAAAAAGCCTCCTTTGATACAAAAATTAGCACGTTGAAAGAATATTTATACGAATATTGCAATTTTGGCTGTGCCTATTTTGTTTTGAAAAAAATAA
>JAKACS010000565.1 GCA_021821235.1 Bacillota bacterium | reverse complement strand
GATGGAAGTCGGTGACTTTTGCAAGTCCTGCTTTTTTTTCAGCAATCATAACGGCTTTCTTTTCGGCTGTTTTTAACGGTTCACGGGCAGTCAGGTACACTTTGACAAAAATCCCTATTCCAACGACAATAAAAACAATAAAAATCCATATCCATTTTTTCACATTTCTCACTTCACTATGTACGATATATCGTAAAAACAGCCTTCTCTTGATTTTCATTATCAAGAGCCAGTCCAAACATTAAATCTTTTTCCTTCAAGGTTCGATTTAATAAATCAACAATCTTATATAAATCAGGGCTATGCTGGACTTTAACAGTTGAAAGAATTTCAATTTTGCTTTCCATCTAGAGCGTTTCCTCCAATTTTTTCTCTTCTGAATTTATCCGATCATTTTTCCGAATGGCCACTACAGAAGAATTCTACTAAATCATTATAACAGCTGCAAATAAATTAGCCAGCAAAACAAAAAGAATTCAGTAAACTTTTCATATCTTTTCAAGGACGATTTCACTCATTTTCAGTTAAATGAGCTAAAACCCAGCCATGAATGAATATTTTTCACAAGTTCTTCGATCGGCGCTTCCTTTATCTCAATTTGCGGTATGGACTGTAAAAATACTTGGCCATACTTCGTTGTAATAATCCGGCGGTCAAATACAACGACAATCCCCCGGTCAGTTTCTGTTCGAATTAACCGCCCAAACCCTTGTTTAAACCGCAAGATTGCCTCTGGCAATGAATAATCCATAAACGGATTGCCTCCCCGCTGTTTAACGTATTCACATTTCGCCTCCGTATATGGCTCATTAGGTGGACTAAATGGCAAGCGGACAATAACAAGGCAGGTTAAATCTTCTCCAGGTATATCAATACCTTCCCAAAAACTGCTTGTCCCAAGTAAGATCGCTTTATCGTATTTTTGAAAATTCCTTGTCAACCTTGAGCGGCTTCCACCGGTAATTCCTTGGGCAATCAAGACAAAGTCCTCCAGAAATCCGCTTTCCTTAATTAAATCATATGTTTTTTTCAGCATTTCGTGCGATGTAAAGAGGAGGAGCATTCTCCCTTTTGTCGCTTCAGCGATGGTAATAATCTGCTCGGTAATTGAGATGACATATTCATCAATCGATACAGCTTTAATTTCAGGCAGATCTTTTGGGATATAAAGCTGTACTTGCTGTTTATAACGAAAGGGTGAGGGAATAGTTGTTACTTTCGTTTTCTCCCTTTTTAATCCTACTTCACTTAAAATATAGTTAAAGGATTGATTGACGGTCAAAGTTGCAGATGTAAGCACCACGCTATTCTTTTTCTCAAAAAACTTGCTTTGCAAATATTCCGCGACAGAGGCCGGCTGTGCATAAAGACTTGTACTATTTTGCGGTGCCCGAAAATCAACTTCCACCCATAAAATCATCTCGGACTTAGTTAAAATGAGACGATGAACAGTCTGTGATAATTCCCTGATTTCTTCCAGAAAAACAGCCAGCTCTTGAAGGAGATGCTCATTCATTGTTGCCATCTGCTTATCTTGCTCGGCTAATTGAGCTCTTTGCGTTAACATAGTGGCTAAATCTTTGAGCATGAAGGCAAACCGTTCACCGCTGTTGATGATGGCAGCAATCTTTTTATCGTGCCGATTGTGGTAAAATCTCACTTTTGCTCTTGTTCCAGTTTGATTATTTTCCTTATTTTTTTGAACATAGGAAGCCAGAAGCTGAAAAAATTCATCCATTTCATATAGTAAATTCGTAATCAGCCGGTTCACTTCAAAAGAATGGGCAACAAGCATATTGTTCACATTCAGCGGCTCAATAAAACGTTCAAGCTTATAAAATAACTGCTTTTGCTCATACTGACCCAACTGGGCCAATAGCAGGCGGACAGACATATAATCAAGCGATTCGCCTAAAAATGAGGCAGCAGCTTTTTCCAAATGATGGCCTTCATCAATAACCGCATAGGAAAATGGCGGCAAAATACAATTTCTCTCTGCAGCATCTCTTAATAGCAAGGAGTGGTTTGTAATGATCAGATCTGCATGATCAGCATTTTTTCGTACCCTTTCATAAAAATCCCTTTCTCCCCAATTTTTACTCCCTTTATGTTGAGAAACATCCTTTTTAACTTTGTCCCAAAAAATTTCACCACCGCTCGACAAATTGAGCTCATCTTTATCACCTGTTTCCGTTTCGGTCAGCCAGATGAGAATTTGCATTTTAGTCAGTAGTGAATCATAGTTATCATGCTCATCCAATAAGGAACGGCTAAATTTTTCAAGATCCAGATAATGATTTCGACCCTTTAACAATGTAGCTTTTATTTTTTGCGGAATGGCTGAAGCCAGCAGGGGTACTTCTTTCCGAATCAATTGTTCTTGGAGCTGCGTTGTATGGGTGCTAATGACAACAGGCTGTTTTCTCTGCATGGCAAAAAACGCAGCCGGAAGCAAATAGCCAAGCGATTTACCAATCCCTGTTCCTGCTTCAATCAGCATATTGCAGTTTGATTGAAAAGCGTCGTACACCTCGTCCATCATTTGAAACTGTCCAGTCCTTTTTTCAAAACCGACAAACACTTTTTTCAAAAGTGCTGCTTTTTCTGCCTCTTTTTCTGGATATTCCAAGACGATTTCGCTGCTTTGTGCACGCATATCAGTCGAAGGCAATTTTTTTAAAATTAAATCATATACTGCTTCAAAGGAAGCGGGAAGTTCCTCAATCGTCTTTTCTTTTTCTTGCAGGAAGGACTCCAATAGTTGATCAAGATCGCTTTTTAACCCTCCGGACAATTTGCCAAGCTGAGCCAAGGTTTTCCGGGGAATTTGAAAAAACCGGTCAAGCATGAGGATTAAAAGCAAGGCAGTCACTTCTGCATCACTGTCTGCCTGGTGCGGGCGGTCATGCTCAAGGTTCGCCATTTCTGCCAAGTCGCCCAGTTTATATCCGTCTGCTGTTGGAAACAGAATTCGCGCCATCTCGACTGTATCCAATACAGGCCCATAAAAACCAGCAAACCCCGCTTTGATCAGTTCTTCTTGCAGAAACGACAAATCAAATAGCACATTGTGGGCAACAAAATAAGCTTCATCCAGCATTTGAACCACTTTCGCTGCGATTTCTGCAAATACCGGAGCATTTTGAACCATTTTGTTGTTGATTCCGGTCAATTCCTCGATAAACGGAGGAATCGGGCGGTATGGATTGATCAATGATGAAAATGTTTCGATTACTTTACCGTTTTCAACGATAACTGCGGCAAATTGAATAATCCGGTCACCTTTTTTTGGATGGTTGCCGGTCGTTTCCAAATCGATTACCACAAATTTAT
>JAKACS010000564.1 GCA_021821235.1 Bacillota bacterium | reverse complement strand
TTGCTATATAATTTGGCAGAAAAATGCAGGCTAAAAACGGTGCCATTTCTCGAATTATTTCTTGGGAAAGCGCAAAATATGACTTTCTTTTCAATCTTTGTCGAGTTTTAGGAATAGAATTTCCTCTGTGGATCTCTTGTGTAAACACCTTCACATGTATTCGCCTTTGGTTCATAGTAACAATGTTGTTTGTACTGTCCTGACCTAGGTTGATCATACCATGTAGGTGGACATGGTGCGTATGGATTGAAATACCAGAGTGCATACTTGGAAGGATGTTGTCTCCAATAATCCAAAGTTTGCTTTGCCAATCTTTTTTCCACACTTCTTGCCCTGTTATAAAAGACATTTCCTTTCTGTACTGCTTCAAACGAATAATTTCCACCCTGGATTTGGAAGATAACAGACGGTATCGTACGTAGATCTGTAAAATCCAGGCAATTGGATAATAATCGATTAACTATTACATTGCCCACCATCATCATTCCCAACTTACCTTCACCCTCGGCTTCTGCCCTCATCATCCTTGCCATCAATGCAACATCACTGTCTGTATACTTAACCCTTGGCATTTTAATCACCTCTACATAAGTATATTTATTACAGCCCGTCATCATGATAAATGAAAAAGTATGGGAGAAAAGGTTACACGGAATGTTTTTGAAAAAACATTTTTCGCTTATACATTAACTAGAGTAAATAAAATGATTTTCATACATGATAGTGATCTCTTTAGTTAAAGAAAAGAAATTTGTGTTTCTATAATATTATCGTTCCGAACTAATCTACTAGAACAATTAATATACAAAAATAGCATATTATTTTTAATATTAAAAATTTTCTAAAATTAATCTTTACAGAAGTAGGGATTTTGTTATATAGTGTTACCAATATACAGGATCTTACGAAGGGGTGATAGTGTGAACCAAAGTGTCAACAGTTTACAATCAACATTTTTCACGGAAAAAGTGGTACTGGTTACAGGAGCTGCACATGGAATTGGCAAGGGAATCTGCAAAGCGTTTCTAATGCACGGGGCAACTGTGATTGCTACGGATAAATTGAACAAGGAACTTGCGGAAGTAAAAAGAGAACTTAATGATTTTAATAAAAATGAGAACCGTTTCGATACATATTCTTGTGACATCACAGAAGCCAAAAGTGTGAAAGAGTTGGTGGAGAATACAATTCAAAAATATAAAAAGATTGATATTTTAGTAAATAACGCTGGCGGTGTCTGTGGCCAAATTCATCAGCCAGTTGAAGAAGTAACCCCGGATCAGTGGAGAAAGATAGTTGCTGTCAATTTGGATGCTGTTTTTTATATGACAAAGGAAGTTGTTCCCTATATGAAAAAGCGGCATTATGGCCGGATCATTAATATTTCAAGCGGGGCTGGACGCAGTACAAGTCTCACAGGAATTCAAGCCTATGCAAGTGCTAAGGCGGGGCAGATCGGTTTCACGAGACAAATGGCTCAAGAACTTGGCCCATATGGAATCACTGTCAATAACGTAGCACCAGGATTTGTCATTTCAAATCCTTCTACCAAAAAACAGTGGCAAAGAATGACGGAGGAGGAACAGGCAAATCTAATCAAATCCATCTCAGTGAAGCGACTAGGAGAACCTGAAGATATTGCTCATCCGGTGCTGTTTTTTGCATCAGACTTTGCAAGCTATGTGAGCGGTCAAACCATTTCAGCAGATGGCGGTCAACAACTTTTTTAGGAGGTGTCTAATGGAAATCACAGTGATTGGTGCAGGCGCTATTGGCGGTGTACTAGGAGCCCATCTTATCAAGGCAGGCAATAAAGTAACATTTTGCGAAAAAGATCAGGAACATGTTTATGAAATGAATAGCAGCGGTCTACGAATCGAGGGACCGGATGAAACATTTACAGTAGAATGTGATGCTTATACTCCACAACAACTAGCAAAAGGAAACAACATTCTTGATACAGTTTTCCTTTGTGTTAAAGCACAGCATACAAAAGAAGCACTTGAGCCATTTTTACATCTTATTAAAGAAGAAACCATAGTCGTTTCTTTCCAAAATGGGCTGTGCGAGACTGAAATTGCCAGATTAATAGGAAAAGAAAAAACGATTGGCTGTTTCGTTAATTTTTCGGCGGACTACTTAGCGCCAGGCAGAATTCTTTATGGTGGAGTCGCAGCCCTCTATCTAGGGGAATTAGATGGAAAAATTAGTCAGCGAGTAATGAATTTGCAAAAAATACTTGAGTGTTGGGGGCCCGCCCAGATTACGGAAAATATTTGGGGTTATCTCTGGGGGAAAATGTCCTACGCTGGACTTTTATACGCGACAGCGTTAGTTGATGAAACTATGGCGGCCGTTGTAAGGAAAATGGACCTTAGGGATACATTGATGGAGCTTTGTTCCGAAATACTGGAGGTTGCCGATAAAGAGGGCGTTAAGTCTATCGGTTTTGATGATTGGGTTCCCGAACTTGTCTACCCCAGAGAGAGTCGCAATCAACAAGTTCTTGACAACCAGCTTGAAAAGCTTGCACAAAGAATGGCGTCAAATAAGAAAACAAAAAGTGGAATCTGGAGAGATCTTGCTGTCCGAAAAAGAAGAACAGAAGTTGATTCTCAATTGGTTCCCATTTTAGAAATAGGAGCAAGCCATCAGATACCTATGCCGTTAACGGAATTATTAGTGAAATTCATCAAAGAAATAGAATCTGGTATGCTCCAAATGGATTGGAGTCATTTATACAAACTTAAAGCCTTATATGAAAGTGGAGAAAAATATGCTGTTAAATCATGAAAATCTTTCTGACCATGTAGCAAAAATCATTAGAAAAATGATTCTAAACGGTTCATTAAAACCTGGAGAGAAAGTGAATCAAGCTCAGCTAGCTGAAAGTCTTAATATTTCAAGGGGACCGATAAGAGAGGCATTGAGATCGTTACAAAATGAAGGTTTGATCAAGCATGAAACGAATAAAGGAACGCACGTTACGACGCTTTCGTCTCAGGATGCATATGAGATTTATACGCTTAGGGCATTGCTTGAAGGCAAAGCAGCAGCGCTTGCAATTCCAAATTTAAACGGCAACGATTACAACAAACTGGAAGTTCTGATCGAAGAATTCAAAAATGCGATGGACGAGAAGGACTTGGAAACGGAAGCCAAATGTGACATCGATTTTCACCGCTTAATTGTCAATGCTTCCAAACATACAAGATTGATTCACATGCATCAGCAGCTGGACACACAAGTGGGAGCTATGTTTTTAACTGTTGCAAATACCCTTCCTATGAGAGCTGCTCTTGTAGTAGAAAACCACAAGAAATTACTTGATGCATTAAAGT
>JAKACS010000563.1 GCA_021821235.1 Bacillota bacterium | reverse complement strand
AAAATCCAAAAATCAGCAAGCAATTGTTAAAGCACAACAAGAATTGTTAACGTTTCTTCAATTGTATTATTCGTTGTAATTTTTTCGCCAAAATCTAGGAAAATTCGATTATTTTCCGGGAAATGCAGGAGCTGTCCTTTTTCACGACAGCTCCTTTTTGTTATTTTGAAAAAACGATTGAAATTATGCAGGAAACTTCATACTATTAAATTATTCAGAAACGCTTCTCCGCAGATTGCTCCATACAATTGCAGTAAGTCCAATGATTGAATTGTATTTAGTTTTTGTGAACCCCGGCTTTTATTAATACAATGTTCCTTTGAACAAGCGTATGATTCCCAAAAAGGGTGCAGACCGGTCAAAATGGGAATCATCTAAAACTTGTAAGCATAGCAGGATTTATTTTGCAAACAGAAAAATAAATTGCATAGTTAGACAAATTTTATCAAATTTTAACAAATAGAAATTGTTTACTTTCGTTATTTTTGATACGATAAAAGTGTATCTCCCGATTATGAACAAAAGGCATGGTGATTTTATGCAGAACCTCATACTAGCCTCTTCTTCTCCGCGCCGCAAACAACTACTAGAAAACCTTCAATTAACTTTCCAAGTTATGAGCAGTGAAGTAGATGAAAGCTTTGACCCCGTGCTCACCCCGGAAGAAATTGTGATGGAGCTGGCAGGTCGAAAAGCGATGGCTGTTTTTGAGGCAAATCCTTCTTCATTTGTCATTGGCGCTGATACAATCGTTGTTGCACAAGATCATGTATTAGGTAAGCCAAAGGACAAACAGGAGGCTTTTGAAATGCTAAAAAAGCTATCAGGGAAGCAGCATGATGTTTTTACAGGTGTTTCGATAATGTCTCCACATGTTTCATCTCGTTTCTATGAAAAAACAGAAGTTGTGTTTTGGGAGTTGACGGACGAAGAAATTGAAGTCTATGTGCAAACGGGTGAACCGCTTGATAAAGCCGGGGCATATGGTATTCAGGAATTCGGCAGCATGCTTGTCAAAAAAATACACGGTGATTATTTTGCCGTTGTGGGACTCCCTGTTTCAAGGACGATTCGTGAACTAAAAAGAGCGGGATACAGGCTTCCATTTATACAGTAGCTTCCCCGCAACTCCCGAGCAAAAGGGAGGAATAATTTTGTCAACAAACACGTTAATGATCCGTGATTTTCCCCAGGACGAAAGGCCAAGGGAACGTTTTATTCAACACGGACCGCAAAGTTTATCGAACCATGAATTGATTGCCATTTTACTCCGTACCGGAACAAAGGATGAATCGGTTTTGCAATTATCCAATCGGCTTCTTTCCCATTTCGAAGGTCTAAGACAACTAAAGTCCGCAACCTTAGAAGAAATAACTGCGATTAAGGGAATCGGTTCGGCAAAGGCAATACAGGTTCTTGCCGCGATTGAAATCGGCAGAAGGGTAACGAGTTTGACATTTGCAGACCGATATGTCATTCGCTCTCCAGAAGATGGCGCCAAATATGTTATGGATGAAATGCGCTTCCTTTCACAAGAACATTTCGTCTGCCTATACCTCAATACGAAAAATCAAGTACTTCACAAGCACACCGTCTTTATCGGCAGTCTAAATGCATCGATCGTGCATCCGCGCGAAGTATATCGCGAGGCATTAAAACGCTCAGCAGCTTCTATTATTTGCCTGCATAATCACCCTTCCGGCGACCCCACGCCGAGCCGCGAGGACATTGAAGTGACACGCAGGCTTTCGGAAAGCGGAAAAATCATTGGTGTTGATCTATTGGATCATTTGATTATTGGGGAAAATAAATTTGTTAGTCTTAAGGAAAAAGGGTATGTATGATACTATGATTTTCATGGACGTTACGATATAATAATGTTTATGATTTTTTCGGATTCAGTCATGTTTGAATCTTGCTAGTTTATTGAAACCCATTGAAAAATAAGTAAAAATTCACCTTACCTAAATGCATTTCGTATCAGAAAGGGAGATACAGCTATGTTTGGAATTGGTTCAAGAGATCTAGGAATGGACTTGGGAACAGCAAATACACTTGTTTTTGTCAAAGGAAAGGGCATCGTTGTCCGCGAGCCTTCCGTTGTTGCATTGCAGAGAGACACAAAACAGATTGTTGCTGTGGGAAATGACGCAAAAAACATGATCGGCCGGACACCGGGGAACATCGTCGCTCTAAGGCCAATGAAAGATGGCGTTATTGCTGACTACGAAACAACGGCAACGATGATGAAATATTATATAAACAGGCAATGAGAAACAAAAGTCTTTTTTCAGGAAAACCGTATGTAATGGTGTGCGTTCCATCTGGAATTACAGCAGTTGAGGAGAGAGCGGTTATTGATGCAACAAGGGCTGCTGGGGCGCGTGATGCATTTACGATTGAAGAACCGTTTGCTGCTGCGATTGGTGCAAACCTGCCTGTTTGGGAACCGACTGGCAGCATGGTTGTTGACATTGGCGGGGGAACAACCGAAGTGGCGATTATTTCGCTTGGAGGGATTGTCACAAGCCAATCGATACGAATTGCCGGTGATGAGATGGATGAAGCCATTATTTCCTATATTCGCAAGAATTACAATTTGATGATTGGCGATCGTACAGCTGAAACGATTAAGATGGAAATTGGTTCAGCAGGAGATCCTGAAGGGATTGACAATATGGAAATCCGCGGACGTGATCTTTTGACAGGACTGCCGAAAACGATCGAAATTACAGCCGAAGAAATTGCCGGAGCCTTAAAAGACACGGTATATGCGATTGTCGACGCAGTAAAAAACACATTGGAAAATACGCCACCGGAATTGGCTGCAGACATCATGGATCGGGGCATTGTTTTGACAGGCGGGGGTGCTCTTTTGCGCAATTTGGACAAGGTGATCAGCGAAGAAACGAAAATGCCTGTTTTAATTGCCGAAAATCCGCTTGATTGCGTTGCAATTGGAACTGGAAAAGCTTTAGATCATATCCATTTATTTAAAAATAAGGCGAAAGACTCACGTTAAAAATAGAGGTGTAAATCATGCCACAATTTTTCTGGAATAAAAGGCTGATCATGCTGCTCGTCGGCATTATCATTCTCGTGGCATTGATTGGGTTTTCATTAAGGGAGAGAAGTCAGCCATCCTGGCCAGAGCAGTTTGTAAAAGATACTGCCGGATGGATTCAGTCCCTTGTTTCAAAGCCTGCTCAATATGTTGCCGGCTTCATTGGAAATCTTCAAGATTTGCAAAACACATATGACGAAAATAAACAATTGAAATCACGTGTGGAGAAACTTGTCAGCTTGGAAGCGCAAGTGCAAATGCTAAAAAAAGAAAATAAGCAAT
>JAKACS010000562.1 GCA_021821235.1 Bacillota bacterium | reverse complement strand
ACAGCGATTTTACAAAGCCATTTTCTTCCGGACCTTTCCTTTTCCTGTGTGCTTTTCCGCTAAAAATAATGGAAACTTTCCGCTGATCCAAGGTGAGTTTTACCGCCAAAATTTTACGCATCATTAGATAATCAACACCCATTTTCACAAAAACGAGCTGAAATCGATCCAAGATTTGCAACGTCCGGAAATCCTTCATCGTTACACCTCTTCTATGACGGAAATAAATTCTTCAGCCCTTTCCTTGTAGGAAGTAAAGCCTGTTAATTGGTTAAAAATGCCTTCCAACGATCCTTCTTTGTTTTGCTGCTGCAATTCTTCAAAGCTGCCATCTGCCGCCACTTTCCCTTCGTTGAGCAAAATAATCCGGCTGCTGATTTTTTCGACGACATCCATGATATGGGATGAGTAGAAAATCGTTTTCCCCTGTTTCGCAAGATAAGCCAATAGTTCTTTAAACACCATAACACTGTTGGCATCCAATCCGTTCAATGGTTCGTCGAAAAACAGCAAATCAGGGTTGTGCAGCAGGCTCGAAATAATCAAAATTTTTTGCCGCATTCCTTTTGAAAAAGACGATATCCGCTGATGGAAGACCCCTCTTAAGCCAAATGCCTCCATTAACCGCTCTGCCTTATCCTTTGCCGTTCGATGGTCAATCCCATAAAGTTCCCCTATGAAGGTTAAATATTCACAGGCAGTTAAATGATCATACATCTCGGCATTCTCCGGTACATAGCCAATTTTCCGTTTGTATTCATGGGACTGCCTTGAAATGTCCTCGCCAAAGATTTCAACTTTGCCAATGAATCCCGTTTCAAGTCCGAGCAAGAGTTTGATGGTGGTACTTTTCCCCGCCCCGTTCGGACCAATGTAACCAATTATTTGCCCTCTTTCAACCGTTAAACTAACGCCTTTTAACACTTCCTGTGCACCATACTTCTTTTTCAGATTCTGAATTGAAAGAACAACTTCACTTTTTGTTTCGATGACTGCCACCTACTTTACTTGATATAAGTTAAATTTTAACACATACAGTTTTTTGGGGAGGAATTTTTTTGAAAAAACCTTGACATTACGTCAAAACTGATGAAAAGTAAAGGCTTGTTGAGAATAAAGAAAAAAATGGCTATCAATTCCCTTTAGTAGAATTGGTGACCATTTTTTGTATTTATCTCATTTTTTAGTTTCTACCTGATTGCTCTTTTAACTACTTTCAGATGACGATGACCTTGATTGGTAGCTACTTACTCCCTATTTAGCGCTTTTCCGCCGCCTGCCAACAAGCTCTTTTTTTTAACCTATCTCCCGCTCATAAATTTTCAAATTAGCATAGACAGCTTCGATCACTGGGGTGGCAAGTTGTTCTTTTCTGGCAATCTCAAGCAAGAATCCGTGTAAGTGGTCTGCTTCAACAGGCAGCTGTTTTTCCATATCCCGCTGCATCGATGATTTCATTTCGAAGCCAAGCCCGTCAATTTGCTTCATCAGGATGTCTTCCACATTATCAACAAGCGGGGCGTTGACGGCTTCCATCACAGCGATGATCTCACTCAACAAACGCTGAACGGTTTCCCGGCCGTTCGGCTGTACGCGAATTGGGCCGATCGGGGCGCGCATTAATGTTGTGATACCAGACATCGTCGAAATAAACAAGTACTTTTGCCATAAATCACGATTGATATTGTCGCTTAAACGGAAATTTGCATTGGCGCCGCTAAAGCTTTCAGCGATTTTTAAAATCCGCTCCGTTTTTTCTCCGGAACGCTCACCGAAGACAAGATCGTGAATTGGGCTCGTCTGGATGATTTCACCCTTTTCTCCAAGCGTTGCTTCAATAAAACAAAGACCGCCAAGTACCTTTTCTTCACCAAACTCTTCTGCTAAGATCCCGAAATGCAAAATTCCATTGAGCAGCGGCATGATCGCTGTCCTCTCTGATACATATGGACGAAAGTCGGCAATTGCATTTTGCAAATGGTATGCCTTTGTGGACAGCAAAATCAGATCGAACGGTTCCGCTTCTTCACCAGCGACAATAGTTTTTGGCCGGAATGAAGCATCGCCATGGACACTGTTAATCTGGAGTCCATGCTCTTCCAACTGTTTTCTTCTTCTTTCACGAACAAGAAAGGTGACATCTACCCCTTGTTCAAGCAGGCGGCCGCCAAAATAACCGCCAACTGCGCCAGCACCAACAACTAATACTCTCATTCCCAACATCTCCTTTGTTTTGAAAACCTTTTCTCTCAGTATAACGTGAAACTTCAATTAGGGGGACTATTTTGTATTCCCACTGATTGTTAGTCCCGTTCTACTAAAGAATAAATTTCTGCTTCCAGAAATGAAAGCCACACCTTAATTTACCGTTGCTTTTTTTTGGGATACTAAATACGCTTTGATCATGAAATAGCTGACTTCATCCGGAAGCAGCTCTTTAATCGGCTTTAGCTTCTCATCTCCTGCTTCAGCAACGGCTTGCTCTAGCAAGGGAACAAATTCATTTGGGATCATCGCGGCTAAGTCAACCCCGAGCCCGTGTTCTGCACAAAGCAATAGATGATTTTCGATTGTTACCAGCGAAAGCTCCCGTTTTGCAGCGATTTCTTGCAGTTTAAGCCCTTCCTGATATAGTTTCAATGTATCCAAATGGGAGTTTGCTACCGGCTTCTTGGCAGCTTTTTTAACAGGCATTTCCTCAACGATTTGCGGCGCCTGCCCAGGGTTTTCGGCAAGGAAATTTTCAATCGCAGCAAGAAAAACATCGCCGTATTTTTTCAATTTATGCTCGCCAACGCCGTTGACAGCTAGGAATGTTTCATGCGTTAGCGGACGTTTCGCAGCCATATCTTTCAACGCAGAATCGGAAAAGATGACAAACGGGGGCACTTTCTCGCTGTCAGCCAGCCGTTTGCGAACGGTGCGAAGCGCTTCAAACAGTGGATCATGCTGAGCCACTTGCCTGCTGACAACCGCTTCCCTTCTGTAAACTGTTTGCTGTCCAAGTAGCACTTCTTTCCCTTTTAAGGAAACCACCAGCGTAGGATACGTTCCATGCTGAACAGCAATCAAATCCTGCGAAATCAAAAACTCAATAAAATCGGACACTTCTTTTGCACTTTTTTCGCGCATAATCCCATAGGTTGACAGTCTGTCAAATGACAAATCGGTAATCTTTTTATTTTTCGATCCGGTTAATACTTGGGCGATCAGCTGTTTGCCAAAACGCTGCCCCATGCGAATCATGCACGACATCACCATTTGCGCCTCTTTTGTCACATCAATGCTTTCCCGTGAATCGGTGCAATTGCCGCATCTGCCACAAGCCTTTGTCTCTTTTTCACCAAAATAAGTTAA
>JAKACS010000561.1 GCA_021821235.1 Bacillota bacterium | reverse complement strand
AAACACATGGATGACGCTACCATTCGTTCCTAAAACATTCCCTCCCCTGACACAAACAAATTTCGTATCCGTCTTGAGCATGTTCGCATGAATAATCAGCCTTTCTCCCATCGCTTTCGTGAATCCATAAAAATTGGATGGGTTGGCAGCTTTATCTGTCGAAATGTACACAACCTTTTTTACATGATGTTTGATTGCGGCCTCTATCACATTCTGCGTCCCGATGACATTCGTTTTTAACGCTTCCAGCGGTTGATCCTCGCAAACGGGCACATGCTTTAATGCTGCTAAATGAAAAAGGTAATCAACGCCGGCACATGCCTCGATGATACAGTCTTTTTCTTTAACATCGCCGATGATAAAGACAAGTTTCTCATTAGCAAACTGACGCTGCATGGCAACCTGGCTTGATTCATTCCGGGAAAAAATACGAATTTCCTTTGGATTTTTTTCTAAAAGTTGCTTGACAAGCTCATGACCCCAGGACCCTGTTGCTCCTGTTACCAATATGGTTTGATTCTCAAACAACACCCGTCCCTCCCAAAATAAATTTGACTACTTTTGCCGATACATTCAGATCTTGATAGCCGTCTGGCAATGGCCATTGCCTAGACTCTCTTGTCATCACTTGCACACTGCGCAAAATACTACCCGCATTCACTCCTGAAACAATATTGCTACCGACCTCGACTGTTTCCGGTCTTTCTGTACTGTTTCTTAACGTTACAGCGGGAACGTGATAAATACAGCTTTCTTCTTGAACGGTGCCGCTGTCGGTCAACACGCATAATGCATTTTGCTGCAGTTTGACAAAATCAAAAAAGCCAAATGGCTCGTGAAATTCGACAAGTGGATGCATAGAAATCCCGGTCATATAGTTGAGCTTGGAGCGTGTCCGCGGATGAACACTGCAAATCATGCGCAATCCAAAATGGCTGGCTACAAGATTTAAGCCTGCAAGAATTTCTTTAAAAGAATTTTCAAAATCAACATTTTCGGCTCGATGAACAGTGACAAGAAAGTAGTTTTGTTTCGATAACTGCAGGTTTTCTAAAATCGTACTCGTGGCAATCTCATTTTTAAAATGGGTTAATACCTCATAGATCGGGTTGCCGGAGACAAAAATTTCCTTTGACGGAATTCCTTCTCTTACCAGATTCTCCTTACTTTGTACGGTGTACGGCAAATTGAATGTTGCTACTGCATCAATGACTTTGCGGTTTTTTTCCTCTGGTACGTTTAAGTCGAAGCAGCGGTTGCCAGCTTCCATATGATAGACGGGGATTCCGATTCTTTCAGCCAATAATGCAGACAACGCACTGTTTGTATCTCCGAGCACAAGCATTTTATCCGGTTTCTCATGCTCAATCATTTTCTCAAGTTCTCGATAAATGGTACCTAGCTGTGCGCCAAGTGAAAGTTGCTCCATGTGAATGTGGTAGTCAGGCTTGCGGATATTGAGTTCTTTGAAAAAAATATCGCTAAGCGTTGCCGTGAAATTTTGTCCTGTATGGACAAGAACATGCTGATCCGCATTCTGGTCAAGCTTTTTTATAATCAGACTTAATCTGATAATTTCCGGCCGAGTTCCTAGAACTGTAAGGATCTTCACTTGTTTCATCTCCTAATAACCGTTTCTTTCTCTCTTTTTTTATGGTGCGCTCCTTATAACCTATGTTCGTACAAAATCGTTGGACTAGTTCACAAGCCTGTATAAAAAAAAATCAGCACATATCCTATGGATACATGCTGATTCTCTTTATCACGATAAACCATTTTTTTGATTTCGTGCGTTTATAAACGAGATGAGTTTTGGCCGATAGATTTTCTCAATTACTCTCATTTCCTGGCGCATTTGCGGACGAAATTTTGACGTGCCCGATGCTGCGTGCTGTCTGAAATGTGTCAGCGCTTCATCCAAATAGTGCATTGCGTATCCATTCACAAGCAAGCGGAACCACATCTCATAATCCTGGGTGTACTTCAATTTAGGATTGAATTCCCCAACTTTTTTAAATAGATCCTTTTTAATCACCACGGTACAGCCATTCACCACATTATATTTTAAAAATTCGTGATAAATATCATTTGTCATATGCCCCAGTCTTCGGCCGCAAAAAGGAATTACAATCTCGTTGTTTTGATTAATAACATGATAGTTTGTAAAGCTGATTTCCGCTTTGTTGTTTTGCATAAAGTCCATTTGCTTTGAAAGTTTTTCTGGAACAAACAGATCATCTGAACTGAGCCAGGCAATGTATTCACCTGTTGCTGTAGCAATCCCATGGTTTAAAGCGGTTGCTGTCCCGCCATTTTCCTTTCTGAGATAAGTAAGTTTGTCCCAGAACGGGCGAATTTTATCCACAAAGTCGGTTGAACCGTCATCTACCACGATAATTTCAGTGTTGGCATACGTTTGATCCAATGCGCTTTGAATCGATTGATCGACACACGGACAATTATAAAACGGAATAATAATGGACACTTTCAAGTTCATCTTTGCTCACCGGACGTTGCCGAATGGATGGAATAAATCGCATTCAATCCATGCTCCTCCAGCTCTTGTTCCCAGAGCAGTTTTCCAAGTCGTAAATTGTAGCAGGCAATTCTTGTTGGCATTGTTCCGTATTCCCCCTCCCACTTCATGGTACCATCTGCCTGAAGCTTTTTCGATGGCCGAATTCTTGTAAAACCAACGATCACGCATTCATCATCCAATACTTTAATTCCCCGGCACCAGCCCAGTTGTTTTCCGGAAGGCGTCAGCTTACTTAAATCAATGATCCTGTTAACTTTTAGAGTTTGACGATCGACCATCACCACTTTCCCGGTTACTTGCGTAAAGTAAAGAAAATTTCCGGAAACGACTCCATCATGAATGAGATCCCCGCCGATATCGATTTTTTGTCCCGGCTTTGTTAAACAAATCGCGTCTTTTTGCAGGCAGCGTGTTGCCCAAACATCTTCGCCCAGTTGAAAAACAAAGTTTGGATGGGAATGATGTGGTTTAGTCGTTGCGATTTTTCGATAGTCAATCGCCCGGGAAAATTTTTCCCATGGATCCATTCCGGTTACAGACCACTCCTTTTTGATTTCTGCCTTTGGGGAGACTTCAAGCACCATATCCAAGCCTGTATTTACAATAAGGAAATTTCCGGACTTAGTGGGTCGGACATGATGGATATCATTAAAACAAGGTAAGGTTACATATCCCACCCTTTGAAAATCAGGCAGGCTAAATACGAGTAACTCAGTATTTGTTCCCACATACAGCAGGTTTTGTTCCATTGTTCCCGCAGTAAATGAGATGGAAGGATTCGTATTTGGAAGGACTTCCGGCGGGGAAACATATTTGATGCATATTTTTGCGG
>JAKACS010000560.1 GCA_021821235.1 Bacillota bacterium | reverse complement strand
CTTCGCTATTTTTACATTGACATTCCATGGAAGATGGTCGATCGGCACCTTTACCCATTCGTTGTTTTCCAATGTTGGATGGAGCTCGCTAGCGTTTGTTATAACCGTATTCGTACCATTGGAGATCACCACTTCTGAATCGGGTGTAAGGACTTTCATCAGATTGGCGATGTAATCGATTCTTAGCTGGGCAACAAATAGTCCCTTAAGCGTATGGTTCTCGTCAGAAACTGGAACAGCCAGATCAATAATCTTCTGCCCGTTCTTTCCTGTTTTTGGATGATTTGATATGACGGTATCGTTCAACCTTATCGCTTCAAGAATATAATCCATTTGGGAAAAATCAGGTGTTAAAGAAAGAGGATCAGATTCAGTCAACACTTTTCCATTCCGGTTAAGCAAAAATAATTCACCGTACCGTGGATCACGGTTTTGAATTTGCTTTAACAGCGGCTGAATTTTTTCAGGTGAATTTAGACTTGTATTTACGGATATGGAGAGAATATTTAAGCTTGTCAACGTTTCACTGATGAATTGATCCCAGCTTTTTTGATGAATGGATCCAACCCAAAGAGCTTGGTTCTTTCTTCCATCCTTCTCCTGTTTGATGATTCCATTAAAAAAATAGCTGCCAAAAAGTATCACTGGAAGAATAACAATTAGAACATAAAGTAAACCATTGCCGTGAATTTTTTTCATATAAAAACCTCTAGTAAAAATTGACTGTTTTTATTATACCATTTCCACGGACGAATGGACGCAAGAATAGGGAAAAAGTGCGGCACAATCCAACGAATTGATTGATGCTTAAAAATGGGGAGTGAACCTTAAGAAACGGTCATTAAGAATGGTTGCAAGAGATTACGAACAGGTATATCCTTATTACAATCGATATCGAAGCAAATTGACAGTTTAGGAAAATTTTCTTATAATAATTTTGAAATTGAGATATTTGAAAAAATGGTAGGAAACCAAAAAAGTGATGTCCCAATTGTACGAATTCTGATTGTAAAAAAGGGTGATTGTTACAATGGAGAAGGATTCAATTTCTCAATCGCTAAAACTATTTATTGTTCTTTCCAGAGCTTATAAAGCCATAAATGAGCATGTAAATAAGGCGATTCAACAGAACGGCTTAAATCCGACAGAGTTCGCTGTTCTTGAACTACTTTATCATAAAGGGGATCAGCCTTTGCAGCAAATTGGGGGTAAAATTTTGCTGGCAAGCGGCAGTATCACGTATGTTGTCGACAAACTCGAACAAAAGGGTTTGTTAAGACGTGTTGCCTGCCCAAATGACCGCCGCGTAACCTACGCTCAAATTACTGAGGAAGGCAAAGCGCTGATTGAAGAAATTTTTCCGGAACATGCAGAGCGAATTGATGAATTGATGTCCAGTTTAACGGATGCGGAGAAAACAGATGCGATTCGATTGTTAAAAAAATTAGGACTGCCTGCAGGAAAATTTTAAACGGTGTTTACACCGTTTTTTTGCGGAAAAAAATTTATTATTCCCTAGACCCCCAAAAAAACGAAGCACAAGGATCGTGCTTCGTTTTTTGTGTTTTGATTATTTTGCGGTTACTGTTTCGGCTGTCACGCTCAATTCGCCATCTTTTACGACAGCTTCCAGCTTTCTAACATCCGGTTGATCAAGAATAAAGTCAGCAATCTTATCTTCCAATTGTTCTTGGATGACACGGCGCAATGGTCGGGCGCCAAAGATTGGATTGAAGCCGAGTTCCGCGAGTTTTTCTTTTGCTTCAGGGCTGACCGTCAGTTCAAGCTGCTGTTCTTTTAAAGCTTCTTGCAGCTCGTCTAACATCAAGTCAACGATTGAAAGCAGATGTTCTTTTTCAAGCGCCTTGAATTCAATAATGCTGTCAAAACGGTTTAGGAATTCAGGCTTAAAGAAGCTACCCAATGAGTCGATGATGCTTGATTCTTCTTCAACATCATTTTTTCCAAAACCGACATGAATGGCTTTATGGCCGACGCCAGCGTTGCTCGTCATAATAATGACTGTGTCTTTGAAACTTACGGTTCTTCCCTGGCTGTCTGTAAGACGGCCATCTTCCATAATTTGCAGGAACATATGCTGTACATCCGGGTGCGCTTTTTCAATTTCATCCAGCAAAATGATGCTATAAGGATTTCGGCGTACTTTTTCTGTCAACTGGCCGGCTTCATCATGGCCTACATATCCTGGCGGTGAACCAATCAGTTTTGAGACGCTGTGTTTTTCCATATATTCGCTCATATCAAGTCGTATCATCGAGTCCTTTGATCCAAATAGCTCTTCTGCAAGCGTTTTGGTTAATTCTGTTTTACCGACGCCGGTCGGTCCGATGAAGAGGAAGGAACCAATTGGACGATGCTTTGATTTTAAGCCGGCTCGGCTTCTTCGGATTGCCTTTGCAACCTTTTTCACAGCTTCAGCTTGTCCGATCACTTTCCGGTTAATATTTTCCTCAAGCTGTTTCATCTTAACTTGCTCATCTTCTTGCAGTTTGCCAACAGGTATACCTGTTTTTTGTTCAATCATTTCTTGAATAAGTGCTACTTCAACAACAGGTCTTTCAGAAGCGGTAGCAGTGTTTAGCGATTTTTCCAACTTTGCTTCTTCATCGCGCAATTTTGCTGCTTTTTCATAGTTTTCGGCTTTTAAGGCTTCTTCTTTTTCTTTAGCAATTTCTTTTAGCCTGTTTTCGATTTGATCTGTGCTTTTGTAGTCGGAAGTCAAGTTCAGTTTTGACCCGGCCTCATCAAGCAAGTCGATTGCCTTATCTGGCAGGAAGCGGTCTTGAATATAGCGGTGCGATAGCTGTACGCAAGCTTTAATCGCTTCTTCTGAGTATTTGACTTCATGAAAATCTTCATACTTCGCTTGAATTCCTTTTAATATTTCAATGGCAGCTTCCAATGATGGTTCAAGCACATGAACAGGTTGGAAACGCCGCTCTAATGCAGAGTCTTTTTCGATTTGGCGATATTCCTTCAGTGTCGTTGCGCCGACAACTTGCAGCTCGCCCCTTGCCAAAGCTGGTTTTAAAATATTGCCTGCGTCCATTGAACCTTCTGCAGAACCGGCACCAACAAGCAGATGAATTTCATCGATAAAGAGAATCACGTTTTTACGCTTCTGTAATTCGGCAATCAGTTGCTTCATCCGTTCTTCGAATTGACCGCGGATGCCTGTATTGGCAACAAGGGAAGCGACATCAAGTAAATAAACTTCTTTATTTTGCAGTTTTAAAGGAACCTGTCCTTCGGAGATTTTAAGAGCAAGTCCTTCAGCAATGGCTGTTTTACCAACCCCTGGTTCTCCAATTAATACGGGGTTGTTTTTATTACGGCGATTCAAAATTTCAAT
>JAKACS010000559.1 GCA_021821235.1 Bacillota bacterium | reverse complement strand
CTTTATTCGAACTGGCTGGGATTCCGTACTTTCGAAGAACTTCTTTTGCCTCGTCCCAACTGGCAGCAATACCGGACACAGGCATGTCTTTAGTTATTACCACAGTTGCTCCTCCTTCCAATGGATATCAAATTAAATGACTGAAATCTTGAAGAGTGTATCCCATGATTTTGAAAGGGAAAGATATTCATAAACAACGAATTTTCCCTTCAACTAATTTTCCCACTTTCAGATTGTAATAAGGTTTCAATAAGCGGATATACCATAAACCCTATACTATCGTACGGATCAATAGGTTTTTCATATTATTTTACCATAAAGGTACATCGTTTTTCTTAAATTAAGATAAATACACCCGAATATAGCAATGGACAAAATATGAATTTTTTGAAATAAAATTAAGGCAAATAATTGTTGAATTTGTGAAAACCATCACAAGATAGTGAAAACTTATTATAATGAAAGTGTCAATAAGCGAACGTTACCTTGAAAGGAGCTACGATCATGGGTTTAATCCTTGGCATTTTTATTGGTTTAGCAGCAGGTGCGATATTAGGGGCAGCCATCACATTTCCAGTAGGTTCAGCATTGGGGATCTTCATTGACAAAAGCTTTAGTGGCTGGGCAATCGAAATCGAGTTAGCCATCGTAATCATAAGTGCAATCATTATTTATAAATTTTTTAATATTCGCTTACGAAAAAACTAGAAAGAAATGTTTATACTCTTATAGGATAAAAAAGAGCCTCGAGAATAAAGGTTCTTTTTTATCCGTCCATTCAACATAAAAAGCTTCTTATTTTCCCTAAAAAATTGATGAACTTCCCATAAAAACCAAAGTGATATAATATAAAGTATGGAGGTGGTTTAAACATGAATACCATTAAAGAGCGTTTACTTAAAATTATTGAGGAAATACCTGAAAATGAAGTGATAAAAATCTTGGATTTCGCTGAATATTTAAAAGCGAAAAATGAAAAAAAATTATCTGAAGACTTAACCAAGGCAAGCGAAAGCAGTCTGGATTTTTGGGATAACGATATCGATAACGAGGTATGGGATAATGTATAAACAAGGGGAAATTGTCCTAATACCTGTTCCATTTAGTGATTTAACAAAGAGAAAACAACGTCCTGTATTAATTATTTCAAACAATCGTTACAATAGCCTAACTGAAGATATTGTAGTAGTAGCGATTACTTCACAATTAAAAGATCTTGATTATTCCGTGATCATTGAGTCAAAAGATTTATCTACAGGTATCCTTAAAGTAACCTCAGCAGTAAAAGCAGATAAAATTTATACCCTTTCAAAACAAATAATCGTTAAAAAATTCGGTCAAGTAAACCCCGATGTTTTAGAAGAAATTCGCAAAAAAATAAAAGCCCTTATAAATAACCTCAAATAATAGTCTCCATTTCTAATCATTAAAGATTTAATCCATAAAAAAGGCAACTCTTCATTTACAAACCCCACAAAAAGTTAAAAATGATGTATTCCTTGGTTGGGGGTCAGTAACAGCTGCTTTTTTCAAAGAATCAGACTAGCGAGCATTACAAAAGAACCGCAACGCCCGCACCCTCACTACTTCTGATTAAACATTCGCTTTCCCAAGCGTTCAAATGTCTTTGGGAATAGGGTATAAACGACACTCCCCAGGTTCATCCAACGCGGAAGATTAATCTCGCGCGTCTTTGTCAGCATGGCATCCACTACTTTTCCTGCAACATACTCCGGTTGGAGCATGAACCGCTCGACATTTTTTACATAGGTACCCTTCTCATCGGCAATGTTGAAAAAATTCGTAGCAATTGGTCCTGGGTTGACCGAGGTGACCCTTACATTGCAATCGGCGAGCTCCATCCTCAAGGCATTCGTATAGCCAAGGACGGCATGCTTGGTCGCCGAGTAAACACTCGATTTTGGCGTTGCGATTTTCCCCGCTTGGGAAGCAATATTGATAATGTGGCCGAAACGCCGCTCGCGCATATGGGGCAGCACCATGCTGGTGCACGCCATTAAGCCAATGACATTTACATTAAACATCGCTTTCATCTCTTCTATACCCGCCTCATGAGCTTCGCGGAAAATCCCAAAGCCGGCATTGTTCACCAAAATATCCACTTGCCCCATTGTTTGAAAAATTCTCGTAAAAACAGCTTGCACTTCTTCCGTATCCGAGACATCCAGTTGATAAACGGCAATCTGGATTGAGTGTCGTTGCTGCAATTGTTTTTGCAACTGCTCAAGCTTATCCAGGCTTCTTGCCAGTAAAACCAGGTTAGCGCCGCGGGCGGCGCAAAGTTTGGCGATTTCGGCACCAATCCCGCCGGACGCGCCCGTAATCACAATATTTTTACCTGTTAATTGTTCCATCGTTGAATCAAACTCCTCAAAGCCGGCTTTCAAGAAATCATACCACTGCCGAAAAAAGATACGGCTGATTCCCTTTACTACTAATCTCGCCGATTGACGACAAATAGTCAAGCTGGGCAATCGTCTCTGACATGGTTAAAGCAAATTCCTTTTGATAAACGGTTGGGAAAAGTCGCTTGCAAATTTCAAAGACTGTCAATTCTTCTGTTTCGAGCCAGTTTTTCACTGTCATCGCACGGTCATGTTGCCGCATCATCCTTTTTTCAATTAGTTCGGCAAGCTGGTAAACTTCTTCACCATGCCCTGTATAAACAAATTGAATCGGATAATCTAAAAGCTTTTTAAGTGAGCGGTGATATTGCAAAATCGGCTTCGGTCTTTCCGTTGAACCCGGGACAGGAGGCTCCATTAAGGGATTCGGTGAAACATGAGCTAAAATATGGTCGCCGCCAATCATGATCCCGTCTTTTTCGCGGAAAAAGCTAATATGGCTTTGCGCGTGTCCGGGCGTTTCAATCACAAGCCACTCATCCATACCAGGCGGCCGGTCGCCTTCGACAATGGTTCCTGTCAACTGCTGAGCTGTACAAGAATAGTTGAGTGTTTTTCTCATCGAAAATAGATTTGAAAAAAAGTCAGCCGCAACCCCACATTCACCCCACAACTTCTCGTAAAATGCATCATGCTGACGCAAAAATTCTTCTGTCCGATCCAGCCAGCGCTGGGTGAACGGATGGCCGTACAGTTCGACTGAATCGGGCATAAAGTCAAGCAGACCCACATGATCTGGATGATGGTGCGTTAGAACGACCTGCTCAATGTCTTCAGGACGCAAATGAAGCGAAGCAAGCTGTTCCTTAAAGGCTACCCAGGCCACTTCCGTTTTAACAGCAGCATCAATAAGTGTTAAGCGATCCCCTTTGATTACATACATATTGACATCGCCAACTGCATAAGGAGTCGGAACCGTAAGCTTAGCAATGCCATTTTTCCATTCTGTC
>JAKACS010000558.1 GCA_021821235.1 Bacillota bacterium | reverse complement strand
TGTTTGCCAAAACGCTACCCCATGCGAATCATGCACGACATCACCATTTGCGCCTCTTTTGTCACATCAATGCTTTCCCGTGAATCGGTGCAATTGCCGCATCTGCCACAAGCCTTTGTCTCTTTTTCACCAAAATAAGTTAAGATAAACGCCTGTAAACATTCTTCCGTATGGCAATAATCCACCATCGACTGCAGTTTCTCTAATTCCTGTTTGATTCGTCCGGGGTCGCTCGATTGGTCGATTAAAAACCGCTGAATCTGCACATCCTGCGGCGAATACAAGACAATGCATTCACTATCCAGGCCATCTCGTCCCGCCCGGCCTGCTTCCTGATAATAGCTTTCCATATTTTTCGGCAGCTGGAAATGGATGACATAGCGGATATTCGATTTATCGATCCCCATGCCAAATGCAGACGTTGCTACCATGACCGTCGCTTCATCTGCTAGAAAATGTTCCTGTTCGCGTGTCCGTTCGCCTTCATTCATTCCGGCATGATAGCGGGCAACATTAAAGCCATCCTTCTTGAGCCGTTCGTAAAGCTGATCGACCGTTTTTCGTGTTGCCGCATAAATAATTCCGGCTTCATTTTCGTTTTTTCGTAAATAATCTTTTAAAAAACGGAAGCGATCCTGACCCTTGATCACGGAGAAAGATAAATTTTTTCTTTCAAATCCGGTGATGATCGAATTTTCCGGTTTAATTTCTAGCGAATGGCAAATATCTTCACGGACGATCGGCGTGGCAGTTGCGGTTAAAGCCATCACCGTCGGTTTCTGCGGCAGGCTGACAACTAATTTTTGAATATGGCGATAGCTTGGGCGAAAATCGTGTCCCCACTGGGAAATACAGTGCGCTTCGTCTACCGCAACAAGAGGGATGTCCATTTTTTTCAGATCCTCAATAAAGCCCTGCGCTTCCAAGCGTTCAGGTGCAATATAAAGAAGTTTGTAGTTTCCTTGGATCGCCTGCTGAATCCGCTCATTTGCTTCATGGAAACTTAATGAGCTGTTGATAAACGCGGCAGGAATCCCTGCTTGCACCAACGTATCAACCTGGTCTTTCATTAACGAAATCAGCGGGGAAATCACAATCGTCGTACCATTAAGGGCAAGCGCTGGGATTTGGTAACAAATCGACTTTCCTCCCCCCGTTGGCATGACGCAAATGGTATTTTCTCCTGTTAATACCGATTGGATAGCTTGTTCCTGCCCATGACGAAAAGATGAATACCCAAAATATGTTTGCAATAACTGCTGTGCTTCCTCAAGCAATGAAATTCTCTCCTATCTATTCGAACAAATCTGTTAGTTTCTATTATACCGTTTTTGCATTCAAAGAGAGAATCGAATACCACCTTTTTGTTAATCCGTCTCGCTGAAAAATTGAACAAATACGGATAAAGAGGAAAAATCCGCGGATACGTTGGGAAATCAGACGGATAAACGAACAAGTTTCACGGATAAATTCCCAAATGACACGGATAACTGACAATTTTCCACGGATAGAGTGCTTCTTCGATTTCTCAAGCCTTGAGGTGGGGGTCTTGCTGCCCGTTAATACGGGGCAAATTTACGTGATCAGTTTCTATTTTTCTGAAAAATAAAAAAATAGTCCCTTATGTATTTTATTCCCATTGAATAAACAACATGGTTGTTGTATTATACTATATACAAGCTGCATTGTTCGTACTGATAATAAAGTTTTAACCTTTAAGCTGTAACAGGGAGTTTTAAATTGAAACAAGAATGACAAGCCTTCGTCTATACGACAGGGAGGACATGCAGGGCGGTTTCTGCGAACACCCACTTTGAGGAGTGGTGGTTTAAAACTTTCTTATAAATCTACGGCAATTGCGGCTCCTTACCTTAGCTTTTCTAACCCGTTTCTCCATTGGAAACGGGTTTTATTTTTTAAAAAAATTCCGTGAAAAGGTTGCCGCTTTTCCGTTATCATGAAAGTAGTACCGAGAATGGAGGGATTGGAATGAAGCGGAAAATGGTCATTACCCACAATATTGCCGATCAAGAGCTCTCACAACTTAGAGAGGTCATCCCCGAGTGGGAGATTATTTCCGGAAGAAAACCGGAGATCTGGAAAAACCACTTAAAGGATGCGGAAATTATCGCCGGCTGGAAAAAGGGGATCGAGGCCGACATCGTTGCAGAAGATGCCAAACTGAGGTGGCTGCAATCATGGAGCGCGGGTGTGAATGCGATGCCGCTAGATGTAATGCAGAAAAAAAATATTTTGTTAACCAGTGCCAGTGGCGTCCATGCTTTTCCAATATCGGAAACGATTTTCGCACTGATACTCGGCTTAACGCGAAAAATTCATACATATGTGAAACAGCAGCAGGCAAAAACCTGGCATCACGCCCAACTGAAACTCGAAATCCACCAGAAGACGATCGGAATTATCGGCGTTGGTGCGATTGGTAAGGAGACTGCGAAAATTGCCAAAGCGTTTGGCATGAACGTGCTTGGGGTTCGGAATTCAGGAAAACAAGAGGAAAATGTCAATGAGATGTATACATCAGACCAGTTGGATGTAGTTTTACCGCAATGTGACTATGTGGTCATGACATTGCCGCTGACAAAAGCAACGCGCAACTTATTTGCAGCCTCGCAATTTCAACTGATGAAACCTTCTGCTTTTTTTATTAACATTGGCAGGGGGGAAATTGTTCATGAACAAGATTTGATCGCTGCGCTCGAAAATGGCGCGATTGCCGGAGCCGGTCTTGATGTATTTGCAACCGAGCCGCTGCCGGAAGACAGCCCATTATGGGAAATGGAAAATGTGATCATCACCCCGCATACAGCCGGCTCAACAGAACACTATGACAAACGGGTGGTTGATGATATCTTAATCCCAAACTTACGTGATTATCTCTCAGGCAAAAAGCCATCAGTAAATTTGGTCGATTATGCAAAAGGGTATTAGTAACCGCTAATCCCACTTTAAAAAGTAGCTACGTTCATTCACAATTGTGATGCCAGATGCACCATGTATTGTTAAAAAAAGGAGCACGCCGGTTTCGTTACCGGCGTGCTCTGTTTGTTTACTAGATAGTTGGAACTCCTTTTCCTGCCACGGTCATCCATTCGAACTGACGCAAACGGACTTCAAACAAGGTCAACGGATCACGGTAAAATTCTGGATTGGTGTTCAATTTTTGCAGTATTTCCTGATTGACTTCAATTTCGGAACGGGATGCTTCCATTGCATCGGCAAGTGCATTCAATGGATCTCGGAAAAAGAAGCTGATGTCGCGCTCCAACGATTTTTCAAACAGCTCAAACTGCTGGAAAAACTGCCTGCTGACATCCGCAATGACATCTGTATAGTCCTCATTTTCAACGAAAGATTTATACTTGTGAAAAATAACTGAA
>JAKACS010000557.1 GCA_021821235.1 Bacillota bacterium | reverse complement strand
CGCGAGGGAAACAGCCGAAGACTTACTGGCTGAAATTCGTTTGCAAAAATTTGGATTTACACCAGAATATTTAAAGGAAGAAAAAGAACGCGCCACAGCTTTAATTGCGGATTTAGAGAGAGCGCAAACGCGAATACAACAGCAAATCCAACAGCTTGACAAGGCAAAGACCGAATTATCGAATTTGGACGAAATGAAAACAAAGATCCAGCAATCAATTAAACATCTTTCTGCAGAAATAACGGAATTAACGGTTCAATATACTGAGAAACGGACGGACTTGCTAAGAATGAGAGAGCAAATCCCAGAAAACTTACGATCGGTACCTGCATTTGAAAATGCGTTGGCGACTGCTAAATCCGTTCACGAAACTCTTGTCAACCAACTTGAAACAGCCCAAAAACAATGGCAGACGATAAAAGAGCAACAAACTGCTGAAAC
Organism: Bacillota bacterium; assembly: GCA_021821235.1. The sequence goes on along the minus strand of JAKACS010000557.1, from coordinate 2,958 downwards.
AGCACGACTAGAAGATGCAAACAACCGCTTAGCGGCAAAACAATCGGAGCTCGGTACAGAAAGACAGGTGTTTAAAACCCAACTTGCAGAACAGGGTTTTGCTAGTTTTTCGATTTACGAGCGTTCAAAACAAACCGAGCAGGAGGTAGAACGAATTGAAAGTGAAATTCGTACCTTCCGTGAAGAATTGCGTTCCGTTTCCGATCGTCTTCTCGAGTTAACCGAGCTTTTACAAAACATTGAGCTGCCGGATGTAGAAGGGCTTAAAAAGGCTTTAGAAGAACAAACAGAGGCAGTGGAATTACTCAGCAACAAACGAACCGATCTACTGATCAAAAAACAGGCTAATGAAACGATATATAAGCAAATGGAAACTGTAAATGCGCGGGTGAAGCGGCTTGAAGAACGCTACCAGCTAATCGGTCATCTGTACGAAATGGCAAAAGGCCAAAACACATATCGAATGACATTCGAACGATTTGTGCTAGCTGCATTTTTAGACGACGTTTTAACCGAAGCAAATATGCGGTTGCGAAAAATGACCTCGGGACGCTATTTCCTTTTGCGGAAAAAAGACCGTTCGAAAGGTAATGTGCAAAGCGGACTAGAGTTACTTGTGTTTGATCAATATACGGGTCAGGAGCGCCATGTTAAGACATTATCGGGTGGCGAGAGCTTTAAGGCGGCCCTTTCGCTTGCACTGGGCCTGGCTGATGTGGTGCAAAATTATGCCGGTGGCGTTTCACTTGAAACAATGTTTATTGATGAGGGCTTCGGAACTCTGGATCCAGAGTCGCTTGATCAAGCAATTGAGGCGTTAATAGATATACAAAACAGCGGCCGCTTGGTAGGCATCATTTCCCATGTCCCTGAACTAAAGGAACGTATTGATGCCAGATTGGAAGTGATTGCTGAACAAACCGGAAGCCGTACACAGTTTGTTTTTTCCAATTAAGTTAATCCAAAAACAAATCCATGTTCCGGAAAAAGGGGGGAATTGTTGGATGATTCGGTTGATTGGCATTATTTATGTTAAAAATGGCTTTCAAGCTGTAGAAGATGTTGAGGTTGAACCCGGATTGGTTATCTGTAAGTTTACAAAAGCAAAATAAAAAAGGAAGCGTATTGTTTTTCTTAACACGCTTCCTGTTAAAAGGACAAAGGGGTAGGAATTTTTAGTTATCAATCATTTAGCCAAAAACTGTTTGTATGATTAACCAAACATTCAAACTGAGAATTACGGCAGCAAACACAGATGATAAGATTGTTACATGTTTTTTATTGGTTAACACTCCCATTAAATTTTTTTTCTGAGTAAAGTAGATCAGGGCAATAACCGGGAACGGAAGTACAATGCTTAGAACTACCTGGCTGATTACAAGGGTCATCGTTGGATCTGTGCCCATTGCCACAATGACGACTGTCGGCAGCATGGTGATTAGCCGGCGCAGCCATATGGGAATTGTAAATCCGACAAAGCCCTGCATGATGACTTGGCCAGCCATCGTCCCAACAACAGAGCTGGAGATCCCTGATGCAAGCAGGGAAATCAAAAACACGCTGGCTGCGGCAGAGCCGAGTAATGGTGTTAATGTTTGATAAGCAGTTTTTAGGTCTGCGATATCTGCATTACCGGTTGTATTAAAGACAGAGGCAGCCATATACATCATCGCTAAATTTACAAAACCAGCCAACGTCATCGCGATTATTATTTCTTTTGTACTAAATTTTTGGATTTTTAATTTTTCCGCATCATTCCTTGGAATAATTCTGCCTTGTGTCAGGCTAGAGTGTAAGTAGATCGCGTGCGGCATTACCGTTGCACCGATAATTCCGACAGCAAGCAGGATGCTTTGATTGTTCCCAATCCAAGGAACGATACTGTGATAAGCGATTTGAGTAAAGCTTGGTTTCGACAATATCGTTTCGACTAAATAACTTAGGCCAATTAACATTGCAAACGATGCAATGAATTTTTCCAGCGGCCTGAAGCCGTACCTTTCAAGCATTAAAATAAGATAGGTGACGATCCCGGTAATCATCACTGCATAAATCATTGGGATACCAAATAGCAAATTTAAGGCAAGAGTAGCACCCAAAAATTCTGCTAGATCTGTAGCCATTGCCGCCAATTCGGAAACGACCCACATCAAATAGGTCAACGGCTTTGGCATGTATTCCCGGCAAATTTCTGGCAGGTTTTTCCCTGTCGCAATTCCAAGTTTCGCAGACATGTTTTGCAAAAGCATAGCCATCAGATTGGCAAGGATGATTACCCAAAGCAATTTGTATCCGTAGCTGGCGCCGCCTTGGATATTGGTTGCAAAATTACCTGGATCAATATAAGCAATAGAAGCTATAAACGCTGGTCCGAGAAAAGGCAGAAGAGCACGGAAACCTTTAACTTTACCATTAATGGCATCTCGTGCTGCCGAAATGGTTTTATTTTCGGCATTTCGGGCTCGTTTCATTGCAAACGAATCGGTTTGGCCCATTTGGGACACCATCCTTTCTTTAATTTTCGTTGTTGCAAGGTTTGTTCGCTAGTCAATATTTGTTTCCCTAATGCAAATTTTCTAACACCATTATATTAAATTTTGAGAAGTTTGTGTATGTTTTTGCTCAAAAAAAAATAATTTTGGTACCAAGAGATGATACTATCTGGATTGTCCAATTGAATTATTCAAATCATTCCCGGTTGTTATACGGAGCAAACAGTGGAAAAAATGGTAAAAACCACGGCATGGGTAGATTAAAAGCAATTTCATCATCGATTGCTTTGATTCTATTTGCAGGAGGGAGGTTCGTTTGCTTGAACATTGGCCATGTTCACGCTACAGTAAAACAAGAAACAAGGATGAAGCAGGTGGCAAATTTGGATAAAAGATATTTTACGATTGGCATGGCGGGACATATTGACCACGGAAAAACGTCGTTGACAAAGGCGCTTACCCATGT
>JAKACS010000556.1 GCA_021821235.1 Bacillota bacterium | reverse complement strand
AAGCCATCCACCACTTCGCAGCAGCAAGCTTATCTTGTAAAAAACGGTGATACCTTGTGGTCAATTGCTGAAAAATTTCAAATGGATGTGCACGAACTTCAACAGCTTAATCATTTAACGGGATCCGCGATCACGATAGGTGAAAAGCTAATGGTAAAAAATAAAGTAGTAAACCAATATACCGTTAAAAAAGGAGATACCTTGTCATCAATCTCCACACAATATCATGTCTCAATCGAAAAAATAAAACAACGTAATAAGCTTTCTTCTGATCAGATTTTACCAAATCAAGTTTTAACCATGACAAAATAAAAAAAAGGCGCACCCGAATCCGGAAATGCGCCTTTTTATTTTGGTCACACATCAGTGAAGCTTCGATTATTTCGCTTGATAACGTGCTTTGCACTCTTCGATTAATTTTGCAGCGGCTTCCGAACCTTCCCATGCGCCAATTTCTGTTTTTTTGCCTTGTAAATCTTTATAGCGTTCGAAGAAATGGGCGATTTCCTTCAGTTTATGCTGCGGCAGATCCTCCAGCGAACGAATGTCATCAAAACGGGGATCTTCAACTGGTACCCCGATTAGCTTTGCATCTTCTTCACCGCTGTCAATCATATTTAAAAAACCAATTACTCTTGTATCGATAACGCAGCCAGGAAAAGTCGGATTTGTTACAAGTACAAGAATATCTAGCGGGTCTCCATCAAGTGCTAACGTATTTTCAAGATAGCCGTACTCTGCAGGGTAGAACATAGGTGAAAACAGGACGCGATCTAATTTGAAAATCCCGCGCTCTTTGTCAAATTCGTACTTATTTTGGCTTCCAGTTGGAATTTCAATAAATGCTTCAACCACTTTGTTTTCAAAAGCCATTCTATTTTTCCTCCTTTTTATGTACATATGCTTTTCTATTATAGTTGAATGGGCTTACGGCTGCAAATAAATTTAAGAGAGCAACCTCTAAAAGGCGAACTGGTTAAAAAAGAAAGCCATTGTTTTGGGCAGAAAAATACCCCCAAATCAATGGGGGCAAGAGCTTAACTATATTTGTTTTTCTAAGCAGGCTTACTCAAACTTGTTTGGATTGCCGTCAAATGGTTCGTCAGCTACTTTAATAGAGTCTGTAGGGCAGCCTTCAAACGCATCCATCATGTCGTCAATTAACACATCAGGAATTTCAACAATTCCTTGATTTTCATCCAATGTTACATATGCAATGCCTTCATCATCGTAATCGTAAATATCAGGTGCTGCTGCTCCGCATGCACCACAAGCAATGCAAGTTTCTTTGTCAACGATTGTGTACTTTGCCATGGAAAAAACCTCCCGAGTTTTTAAACATATGTACTACTTACTGCAATTCCATTTTTTGAATGGAAACGCAATTCCCAATCTTATTGTAAAACTGAATCAAGAACTTTTCAATAGAAAATTGCTTATTCACAAGAGGTATATATATCCCGATTCTTTGCAACTGATCAATTTTTAACAACCGAATGGCAAATTTCGTGCTAAAATAATGAGTGAAAAATGAAGAATAGGATCGAAAGGTGTGAAATGGATGAAGTTACTAGAGGGAATCATTTTTTATTGCCTTAACCAGTTAAATGGAGAAAGAACGATCTATTCCATTTATCACCTATTCAAAGGAAAGAAATCTTCACAAACCATTCAAGATGCACACTTATATGGAATCAAGAAATATTTTGGCGTCTATCATCCTGTCACGCGCGAAATGATTGAAGAATGGGTTGGCACAGCCTTCAATCGAGGAGTTCTCAAACAAGCCGGAGATCAACGCTTTATTTTGTCGGCACAAGGAAAAATTGAACTGGAATCCTTTTTGGAAAACAATCAAACTCTTGCTTGGCTAAACGGATGGAAATACCAGCAAACAGGTCTGTTTTGGGAAAGGCTGTCCTTACTTGTGCAAGTTACCTCGAACCTAGTAAAAAGGGAAACGAACTATCTTCCTATTCAAAAAAATAAAAACGTCCATGAATGGCTTAAACATTTTCTGCGAACAAGCGGCTATCCAAGAACTGAAATCGGACAAAAACTTTATGAAGAACTGGTTGTCTGTCTTGAAAATCCAAAAATCCCGGATCCTCATATCCTCGTTGTCCGGTTTACAGGTCATCAGCAGATTGGCTTAACTTCTTCGCAGGCAGCTGATTCGCTACTATTGGATTTGCCAAGCTATCACATAAAATTCGTAACCTTACTGCATTATATGATCAGTCAGCTGACCGAAAACTCAAAGGCATACCCGCTGCTTTCCCGTCTAGCAGCCGGTTTAAACCCCGATCAGTCACTGACCCTTTCCGCAAGGCGAACACAATCGTTTATTTATCAAGGATATTCCCTGGAAGAAATTGCGAACATTCGCGGGCTAAAAGTAAGTACAATAGAAGATCACGTTGTTGAAATTGCCCTTAATGATGAACAATTCTCCATCGATCATTATATTGAGAAACCGATCCAAGAGAAGATTCTACTTGCTGTAAGGCAAAGCGGCAGCAGGCAATTAAAGCAAATTCGAAATGCGGTACAAACGGCAAATTATTTTGAAATCCGGCTTGTGCTGGCAAAGTATGGTGTGGCTCAATGTTAGAGGAGTTATTAGAAAAGTATTTCGGCTACCGGTCGTTTAAAAACGGACAAAAAGAAACAATAGCCTCGATTTTAGCCGGAAAGCATACACTAGCGATGCTACCGACTGGTACAGGCAAATCGCTTTGTTATCAACTGCCAGGTTATCTCCTCAGCGGGGCGGTTATTGTTGTATCACCACTTTTGTCTTTGATGCAGGATCAGGTCGAACAAATGATGAAGTTTAAAGAAAAACGGGTGATTGCTATAAATTCATTTTTGACCGGAATGGAAAGAAGAACGGCACTCAAAGAGCTGGAAAACTACAAATTTATCTTTATTTCTCCAGAAATGCTTCAGACCGAGCCAGTGTTGAAAAAACTGAAAATGCTTTCGATCTCGCTTTTCGTCGTTGATGAGGCGCATTGCATCTCTCAATGGGGCTATGACTTTCGCCCAGACTATTTTAAATTGGGAGAAATCCGGCGACAATTGGGTTCACCCTTAACCCTTGCTCTTACGGCAACAGCCACGAAAGAAGTACGTGAAGACATTTTGCATTCGCTTCAGCTAAAGGATGCTGCGACAATTGAATCAACGGTTGATCGGCCGACGATTGCCTTTTCAATTGTGCAGACAAGCGATTATATGGAAAAGCAGCAGCGTACTTTGGAATATACGCAAAAGCTGGAAAAACCGGGCATTATTTATTTTTCCAGCAAGAAAGCAGCGGAGCAAATGGCGCAATTTTTAAGAGAGAATGGACTTGGCAGGGTGATGGCGTACCATGGCGGACTGGATCAGGAAC
>JAKACS010000555.1 GCA_021821235.1 Bacillota bacterium | reverse complement strand
TTGAAATTGGCCAGGCAATTGCAGAAAAAATGGGGATGAAACCTGTTCCGGTTACCAATCCATGGGAGACGATTATTCAAGGATTGCAAGCCAAAAAGTACGATGCGATTATTGGCAGTATGACGGTAACTGATGAACGAAAGAAATCCGTTGATTTTACAAATCCTTATTACCGCTCTGGGTCGCAAATATTTATTTCAGGGAAAAATCAGAAAATTACCTCACTGAATGATCTAAAAGGGAAAAAAATTGGTGCGGTTAAGGCAAGTCCGTATGGAGAATTGGCCCGAAAATTAACGGACAGCGCAAATGTAGTTGAATATGACAGTGATTTAACCGCGCTTATGGATTTGCCAACCGGAAGACTGGACGCTGTTATTACCGATCAAATGGTCGGTTTTCGAGTGATAAAAGAAAAAGCAATTGATATTAAGGACCTTGGCAGCCCGCTTTCACACGATAACCAGGCGATAGCCGTTCGCAAAGGGGACACGGAACTGCTCAACAAAATCAATAAAGCTCTTGATGAAATCATCAAAGATGGCACATATGAAAAAATTAGCAAGAAATGGTTCGGCCGAAATATTTTAGGGGAAAAATAACCATTTTTTATCGAAAATACAAGAGTAGGTGATCACTATTTTTCAAATCCTTCTTTCCACCTATAAAATTTTTTTGCAGGCGGCCGGTTTGACCCTAAAGCTAACCGTAACTTCTTTAGCGATCGCCTGTCTTATTGGACTTGTGTTTGCCTTTTTTCGAATTTCAAGGAACAAGTGGATAAGCGGGGTGGCAAAACTCTATATTGGTCTCATTCGCGGTACTCCGCTCATTGTTCAAATTGCGATCCTCTACTTTGGGATGGCATCGATCATTACACTCTCACAATTTTGGGCAGGTGCCCTTGCGCTTGCCATTCATAACGGTGCCTATATGGCTGAGATCTTTCGCGGCTCGATTCAATCGATTGATCATGGTCAAATGGAAGCAGGCCGGTCGCTCGGAATGTCCTATCCGTTAACAATGCGGAGGATTATTTTACCGCAAGCGTTCAAACTGTCCATTCCACCGCTTGGCAATCAATTTATTATTCCTTTGAAAGATTCTTCCTTGGTCGCATATGTTGGCATGACCGATTTATGGGGATCTGCCTTAAGTGAAGCGGCTTCCAACTATCGGCAACTGGAAACCTATATCGTCGTCGGTCTTTATTACCTCGTCCTTGTCTTGCTGTTTTCTTTTTTGCTGGGGAAATTGGAAAAAAGGATGAATGTGGACTCACGGCGAATTTAAGTATGTAGTGCAGATGATACAGGGAGATGACACAAAACTTGAACGGAAAATGGCAGTCAGTGGACCAATTAAAAAATCTATTAATTGATTTAGTAAAAATTCCAAGCATTACAGGAACAGCAGAGGAAGTTCGATTTAGTCATGAAGTGTTTCAATTGTTGCAAGGTTTACCTTATTTTCAAGATCATCCTGAACAGTTAAAACTCCATGATACGTATGATGGACGGCAAATTTTAACCGCACTTGTGAAAAAAGGCAATTGCAAAGATACCGTGATTTTGGTGAGTCATTTTGATGTCGTCGGTGTAGAGGACTATGGCCTGTGGAAGGAGCTGGCGTTTGATCCGCCAAGGCTTACGGAAGCTTTTACGGGCCAGCTAAGCCTTTTTTCGGAAGAAGTTCAAAGCGATCTGCGTTCGGGCGAATGGATGTTTGGCAGAGGGACGATGGACATGAAGTGCGGGCTAGCGCTTCACATGTCGCTGATCGAAAAAGCGGCGATAAGTGATTTGAATGGGAACGTTCTGCTGTTAACGGTTTGTGATGAAGAGGTTAACTCAACCGGCATGCGCTCTGCCATCCCTATAATCAAAGATATCGCTGAAAAGTTTTCGCTTCGGTACGAACTATGTCTGAATTCAGAACCCATTTTTACAAATTATCCGGGTGATCAAACGAAATATTTTTATACCGGTTCACTAGGAAAAATTTTGCCGGCTTTTTATTGCATGGGAAAAGAAACGCATGCAGCCGAACCGTTTTCTGGTTTAAACGCGAATTACCTTGCCTCAATGGTGACATGCGAAATGGAAGTAAATACCCATTTTTGCGAAAGAGTAGAGGGGGAAATAACGCCGCCGCCAACAAATCTCATGTATAAAGATTTGAAAAAAGGGTATTCCGTACAAATTCCTGATCGTGCGGTAACGCTATTGAATGTATTCTTAATGGAAAAATCGCTTCAACAGCTGACGGAGGAACTAAAACAACTAGCAAATGTCGTGGCAAGGAAGGTAGAAGAGAACTATTGCCGGCAGAAAGAACTCTTTACCGATTCAGAAAAAAACAATTTTACCATCAAGGTGCTGACATTTGAACAGCTGCTTCGGTATGCGGAGGATAAGATTGGAAAAGACTCGGTTGACAAATTGTCCGAAAAAATTTTAACCAAAAATGTTGAGACAGATGACCGCGAGCGTTCCATTCAGCTCGTCGATCAATTGGCACAGCAATGTAAAGAACTTTCTCCCATGATTGTTCTGTTTTTTGCACCGCCTTATTATCCGGCTGTCTGCTCAAGCCTAAATAAAACGATTCAAAAACTGGTTCCGAAGCTTTTGGAATTTGCTAAAAACCAATTCAATTTGGAACTTGTAAAACAAAACTATTTTTCAGGCTTAAGTGATTTAAGCTATATTGGCCAAAGCGGAAAAAACGACAGCCAGATGTTACAAGCTTGTATGCCGCTATGGAACAAAGGGTACGAGATTCCCCTCGACATAATCGGACAGTTCGAAATTCCGGTAATGAATCTTGGTCCATGGGGCAAAGACCCTCACAAAATGACTGAGCGCCTTCACATCGAATATTCATTTGCCACCACTCTAGCGTTGCTAGAGTTTACATTAAAGCAATTATTTGGAAACCATTGATAATGCAATGAGAAAAAGATAGAAAGAAAATACTCGCAATGGGTTTCATTCTGTGTGTTTTGGTATACTATAAAATGTACGTTAAAGTGATAGTTGAAGGTGAAGTAGAGAAGATGAACAAGTTGCATTCGCTCGAGGAAGTCAAACAATTTATCGAAACCAATCCATTAAGCTTTATTTATGTTTTAACCAAAAGCTGAAATGTCTGCCATGCACTGCTTCCTCAGGTTGAGGAAGTGTTGAAGGATTTCCCGCAAATCCATTGCGGCGTCGTGGACGCGGGTGAAGTTCAGGAAATCGCCGAATCTTTTCTGATCTTTACTGTTCCCGTTCTTCTCTTGTTTGTAGATGGAAAAGAGGTCTTACGAGAAGCACGTATTGTCCATGTCGACCTGTTCAGGGAAAAAATAAATCGAATCTACACCGCTATTTTGGATTAAGATCTTCAGCTTTTGCTG
>JAKACS010000554.1 GCA_021821235.1 Bacillota bacterium | reverse complement strand
CCGGTCGTTTCTAAATCGATTACCACAAATTTATTAAACATACGAGTAACAACACCTTTAAAACATTCTTAAATTAAACCTATCATAAAAAACAGCAAAGAAAAAGAAGAGCGTTAGTAGAAATAATAGCTAGAAACCAATTTAAAAAATCCCCACTGGGGGGATTAAAGGATTGTTTGGGCTGGTTCTGCGGTGATTAGCTCTTGGATTCGATTGTTTTCGTCCATGATGGCTACTTTTGGCTTGTGGTTAGAGATTTTTTCCTCCGGAACAAGAACGTACGAGATAATAATCACAATATCTCCTTCTTGCACAAGCCGGGCAGCTGCACCGTTTAAGCAAATAATCCCGCTGCCTCTTTCACCCGGAATTATATAGGTTTCGAGCCGGGCTCCATTATTGTTATTAACAATCGCCACTTTCTCATTTGCGACCATCCCTACTGCATCGAGCAAATCTTCATCGATCGTAATACTTCCAACATAATTTAAATTGGCCTCTGTCACCCGTGCACGGTGAATTTTGCCATTCATCATGGTGCGAAACATTTTTTACCTCCTATTTTCCTTGATCGTTTTCAATGATCAAATGGTTAAGATGATATTATCGATGAGACGAACATTGGCAAATTTAACAGCGAGGGCAATAATGATCGTGCCAGCCAATTGATCAAGCGGTGTCAATTCAGGATACTGATAGATCTCAACATAATCGATCACCGCGTTCGTTTCTGCTTCAATCATGCTGCAAATTGCTTCTCTTATCAACTTGGGATTGTGTTCCCCTTGCTCAATTTTTTCCTTCGCCCTTTGCAAAGATTTAAACAGAACCAGCGCCTGCTTTCGTTCATTTGGAAGCAAATTTACATTTCGCGAACTCTTAGCCAAGCCATCCTGCTCCCGGACAATTTCCATCGGAACGAGCTTAATTGGAATATTGAAATCAGCAATTAGGCTTTGGACAATCGCGATCTGTTGGGCATCTTTTTTCCCGAAATAAGCACGGGTTGGCATGGTGATATTGAATAGTTTAAGTAAAACGGTTGCCACGCCATCAAAATGGCCAGGTCTTGATTTTCCGCACAACACGTTCGTCCGCTGTTGAACGATAATTTTTGTTGAAGATGGCCTTGGATACATCTCCTCAACAGAAGGATAAAAAAGGTAATCGATTTTCTCACCTTCTGCCAGAGCCTGATCGCGCTTAAAGTTTCTTGGATAAGTCGAAAAATCCTCGTTTGGCGCAAATTGGATCGGATTTACAAATATGCTTAAGACAACAAGGTCGTTCTCTTCCCTTGCTTTACGCAGCAATGTCAAATGCCCTTCATGCAAAAAGCCCATTGTTGGGACAAAACCCACCGTCCTGCCGCTCGCTTTTTCCCGAGCGATCAATTCCTGCATTTCCTTAATTGTTGTTACAACCTTCATTTTCTGCCTCCGTATAAACCCTGCAGCTCTTGTTCTTTCATTGTAAACGTGTGCTGTTCCTCAGGAAATTGACACTGTTTTACTTCTTGTACATAAGAGAGGATTGATTCAACTGCCAATGGTTGAAGCGAGTGGTACTTCTTTACAAATTTCGGCACCCGTTCAACACCGTAGCCAAGTACATCATGATACACAAGTACTTGCCCATCAACATCTTTTCCTGCTCCAATTCCAATTACCGGAATCGAAAGGGTCTTTGCGATTTCTGCGCCAAGCTGCCTCGGAATGCACTCAAGAACAAGGGCAAATGCGCCTGCCTGTTCACATTTTTTCGCGTCGGCGATTAACTTTGTTGCAGAATCTGTTTCTTTTCCTTGAACTTTATAGCCTCCGAGCACGCCGACAGACTGGGGCGTTAGACCCAAATGGGCACAGACGGGAATCCCTGCTTTTGTCAAAGCTGCAATTTTGTCAACAACTTCACCGGCACCCTCAACTTTTACTGCATGGGCACCCGTTTCCTGAATCAATCGTCCTGCATTGAAAAGCGTTTCGTTTATTGAGAGGTGATAGGTTAAAAACGGCATATCAACAACAATAAACGTATCTTTCGCCCCGCGTTTTACTGCTTTAGCATGATGGATCATGTCTTCAATTGTAACTGGAACAGTCGATTCATAGCCGAGAACAACCATTCCGAGTGAATCTCCAACTAAAATCATATCGACGCCGCCCTGCTCCGCTTGTTTCGCTGCTGGAAAATCATACGCTGTAAGCATCACAATCTTTTCATTCTGCTGCTTCATTTGCAAAAAATCAGTTGTGTACTTCATTTTTTTCCCTCCCTTTTATTTGGAAGAGGAGATAAAACGATGACCATCACCCAAATTGAAAAAAAGACCCTCCTGCAAAAGGCAGAGAGGATCTTCGTTGCTCAAAGTCGTTCTGTTTTATCCCTCTGTCCCGGTCCGTCCGAACGGATCTAGGCAGAAACCTTTTCATTTTCAAAAACTAATCTTTTAGGTGCAGTTCGATAAGATACCGCCCACTTGCATTATAACAGATACACAAGAAAATTTGCTACTCTGAATTCATTTTAACCTTAGATTTCAATGTCGGCAGAATAGATATGATGGATTTTACCGTTCTCGTCCTCCAGTTGCAATACGCCATCATCTGTTATACCGAGTGCCTTTCCTTTAATGGTCGCCGTTAACGTCCGAGCGCTGATCACCCGGCCAATACTGCGGACATAACTTTCCCAAAGAAGCTTAACTGGGTAGAAGCCTTCTGCCAAATAGAGCTCATACATTTTTTCAAAATGAGAGAAAATACTGCGGATAAGGTCTGAGCGGGAAATTTTCCTACCTGTTTCAATCGCAAGCGAGCTGGCCGTTTTTTGAAGCTCTTCAGGAAAATCGGTCTTTTGCTGGTTTACATTAATCCCAATGCCAATGATAATTGAGTGAATGCGGTCTGCTTCAGCTTGCAGCTCTGTTAATATTCCTGTGACTTTCTTGCCGTTAACCAAAATATCATTTGGCCATTTAATTTCCGGAGATATCCCCGTCATCTCCTCCATTGCCTGGACGATCGCAACCGCCGTAAGCAGTGTCAATTGCGGAGCTTTTGTCAAAGGTATATTTGGCCTTAAAATCAGACTCATCCAAATACCGGTATATTTTGGCGAGTACCATTTACGATCCAACCTTCCCCTGCCTGATACTTGTTCTTCAGCAAGGACAACCGTACCTGTCTTTGCGCCTTCATTTGCAAGCCGATGGGCAATTTTTTGGGTTGAATCTACTTGATCTTCGTAATGCAGGTTGTTCCCGATGTATTTTGTTGTTAACCCTAAACGAACTTCATCCGGCTTTATATTATCAGGTATTTTAATAATCCGGTAGCCTTTTCTTCTTATAGCTTCCAATTCAAAGCCGTCTTTGCGAAGCTCTTCAATATGTTTCCATACGGCCG
>JAKACS010000553.1 GCA_021821235.1 Bacillota bacterium | reverse complement strand
TACTGCGGCATTTCTAAAGGGGCTTTCTACTTAGTCTTTAAATCGAAGGATGAATTGATCATCGCCTTAATTGACCATTTTATGATGCAAATTGTTTCTGATATTGACTATGTGGTCAAACATAAAAATGATACGCAGCTATTAACTGAATTTTACTATACAATCTACCAATCTTTTTACAGACAATCAGATTTTGCTAAAGTATTTATGCAGGAACAATCGCATTCATTGAATCAACAGCTCATTCACAAAATAAGATATTATGACAAATTAGTCAGCAACATCATTCTCGACATGATTGACCGCTTATATGGGAGTGAAGTTCAAAACACACAATACGATTTAATGTATTGCATTAAAGGATTTATCAATACGTATTTGCAATTATTCGTTTTCAGTAATCTACCATTCGATTTGAAGTTATTGTCGGAGTCTCTTGTCGAAAAAACAAATTTGCTCGCGCGACATATGACGATATCCTTTATGTCGAAGGAGCTTTTTCAAGTGATCGAACCAATAAATGATCCAATAACAAAGGAACAACTAATTGAGATAGTGAAACAAAAAATAGAGGAAATGGAAGAATCAATTGAAAAGGACTCGCTCATTCTGTTAAAACAACAAGTGCTGGAGCCTTCTTTTAGCGGAGCAATTATCAAAGGGCTGCTGGAAAATATCCGCAACCATCCTCATTGTAAATGGATCTCATTTTTATTACGGCAGTATTTTGCCTTTTAAGCATTTAGGTTGTAAGCACATGTAAAAGAAGAACATTTTTAACCAATTCTCCTTATCTCCAAAAGAAAAAGGACTTCACAAAGTGTGAAAAGTCCTTGATCATCAATTCGTAAAATTCACATTCTGTGAAAATACTTATCTACCTGATTTTTAAGTCGTTACAAGAATTCGTTCTTCTGTCTGTAATGGCGAATTTGCATTTAAGCCAAGTGCCTTTGTGGTTGAAGCATGAATTTCGTCAAAAAGATCCGGATTTTCCGCCAGCGACACACCATATGAAGGAATGATTTCTTTTAACTTCGGTTCCCACTCATTCAACTGCTGCGGGAAACATTTTTTCATTACCTCGAGCATGACGGAGACAGCGGTAGAAGCACCTGGTGAAGCACCGAGCAATGCAGCGATCGAGCCATCCGCGGCACTGACAACTTCCGTCCCAAATTGAAGCGTTCCTTTGCCACCGGTTTCAGTATCTTTAATCACTTGGACACGTTGACCTGCTACCACGATATCCCAATCTTCGCTTTTGGCAGTCGGAATAAATTCCCGTAGCTCTTCGATACGCTGTTCTTTTGATAACATCAGCTGCTGGATCAAGTATTTTGTCAAAGGAATGTTTTTTGCACCTGCAGCCAACATCGTGATAACGTTATTTGGTTTTACTGAACGGATTAAATCCAAATTTGAACCTGTTTTTAAGAATTTTGGCGAGAAACCTGCAAATGGGCCGAATAACAAGCATTTGTTGTTGTCGATATAGCGTGTATCCAGATGTGGCACGGACATTGGAGGAGCCCCGACCTTCGCTTTGCCGTACACTTTTGCATGATGCTGCTTGACAACGTCGGGATTGTTGCATGCCAAGAACAGTCCGCTTACCGGAAACCCGCCAATATGCTTACTCTCAGGGATACCGGTTTTTTGCAGTAAAGGTAAGGACCCTCCACCGGCACCGATAAAAACAAATTTTGCTGTATGACATTCCGCTTCTCCGCTTGCATTACGCACGTTCAATTCCCATAAGCCGTCGCTGGTACGGTTAAGATTCTCAACCTGATGGTTGTATTTGACCTCAACATTTTGATACTTTAAGTAATCAAACAATACGCGCGTTAAAGCTCCAAAATTGACATCTGTTCCCGAGTCGATTTTTGTTGCCGCAATTGGCTCATCCTCATCCGAGGTACGGCCTTCCATAATAAGTGGAAGCCATTCCGTTAGCTTTTCATGGTCATCGGAAAATTCCATTCCTTTAAAAAACGGTTGTTTCGAAAGCGCTTCAAATCGTTTTTTCAAAAATGTTCTATTTTTTTCCCCTTGTACAAAACTCATGTGAGGCAATGGTCTGATAAAATCCCTTGGGTTATCGATAAGCTTTTTGCTTACAAGGTAGGACCAAAATTGCCTTGAAATCTGAAACTGCTCATTAATTTTTATCGCTTTGCTAATATCCAGCGATCCATCTGGCTTCTCGACGGTGTAGTTAAGCTCGCATAGCGCAGAATGCCCTGTACCTGCGTTATTCCATTCATTCGAGCTTTCCTCTCCGGCTTTTTCAAGCTTCTCAAACACTGTTATTGTCCAGTCCGGCACTAATTCTGTCATGAGTGTCGCCAAAGTCGCACTCATGATTCCAGCACCAATTAAGATTACGTCTGATTTCGATTGTCTGTTACTCATTTTTCCCATCCTTATACCCCTTAAATTTGCAGAAAGGATGTAGGCGCTCCATTTAAGCACCATAGTAAGCAAGAGCGCGACGAACCACACACCTTTTCTGAACCAGTTATAGCTAATTCTAGTGTACCACTATTATTTGATATATTGAAATATTTAATATTATTAATGTTATTATGCTATTAAAAAATCAAAGATGAGATGTACTGGTAATCCATTTTTATGAGACCCCAAAATGAATTAGCGGCGATTGTCTGTGGCTGTATTTTTTGAACAACCACAGATACCGCCGTTTTTTGTTTTTATAAAAATTCCAAATCGTCTATATACTAATCTGCAAATATGTTATTTATTTCTTGTTTACAAGTAGATTCATATTATTTTTAAAAAAACCGGTAGGATTTTTACTATTTTATTTCTAGATGTGTGGAATCAGTGTATACTCCTTTTGATTCAAGGAATCGTTGGATCCGTTTTAGTGCTTCTTGCAGTTGTGTCATCGAGGTAGCATAGGAGCACCTCACATAGCCTTCACCACTTTGGCCGAATACGTTGCCGGGAACGACCGCAACTTTCTCCTGCATGAGTAAATCTTCGGCAAACTGTTCAGAAGTAAGCCCGGTGGCTTTTATGGATGGGAATACATAAAATGCACCACCAGGATTATGACAAACCAAACCGATATGATTTAAAGTTTGTACCATGTAGTTCCTTCTCCTTCGATAGCTTCGCTTCATCTTTTCGACTTCATGAAAGGAATTGCGGAGCGCTTCAATTGCACCATGCTGAAGCATCGTTGGGGCACACATGGTTGTATACTGAAATATTTTCAGCATGACTTCTACAAATGGCTGTGGAGCTGCCAGGAATCCTAATCTCCAGCCAGTCATTGCGAATCCTTTGGAAAATCCATTAATTAAAATGGTTCTTTCATACATCCCTTCAATTGCCGCAAAGCTTGTATGCGTGTCGTCATAGCTCAATTCAGCATAAAT
>JAKACS010000552.1 GCA_021821235.1 Bacillota bacterium | reverse complement strand
GCTTCGCTTCATATTCTTTGCCATTAATTTCAACCGAAAAAGTTGTTTCATTCAAAGCTGTTTCCTCCTATTTTCCGGTAGTTTTCTATGCTTTAATTCACTCTCTTGCATTTCTTTGAAAAAATATGGCTTGTACGCAATCCAATACAACAGAGAAACAAAAATACTTCCGCCCACAGCATTACCTAAAAAAACTGGGATGAAATTTTGTATATATTGGCTCCATGACGCCTGGCCAGCAAAAATGGCGGCCGGGATGACAAACATGTTGGCGACGACGTGCTGAAATCCGATGGCTACAAAGCCCATTATCGGAAACCAAATGGATAAAATCTTACTGCTCATTTCTTCCGATCCATAGGAGAGCCATAACGCAAGTCCAACAAGCCAGTTGCAGCCGATCGCTGAAAAAAAGCTTGGCCAAAAGGGTTCTGTAACTTTGCCTTGGGCATAAGCCGCAGTCTTTGCTAAAAACGGCCCATCACTTGTTAAACCCGCTAGTTGGCCAAATACGTATGCAACAAACAGAGCACCGATGAAATTTGTTACCGTAATCCATATCCAATTGTTGACCAGTCTTCCAAACGATACTTTTTTGGCGAAAAAGGCCATCGACACCGCCATCATATTTCCTGTCAGCAGTTCCCCCCCAGCCAGTACAATCAGAATCAGCCCAAGCGGGAATACCGATGCGCCTAATAAGGAACCAAATGTTCCCCAATCTTTTGGCAAGCTGGCGGTTACCCGAATATCCAATAGGTAGCCAATCGAGATAAATGCACCGCCAAGAAAACCTAGCGAAAGAATACTCGGTATTGGCATATTCGCCTTTTTTGTCCCTGTTTCTGTCGTTAACTTTGCAATTTCATCTGGTTTTAAAAATGCCATATTGGATCCTCCTACTCGTTCTGTAATAATATTTACATCCATGGGAATTTTATTAATAGTTCTTCACAGCTGACATTTATTTTATGAAAGAAGGGAAGTAGTTTGGAACGCGAGAAACTATACACCTATATCCATGGAATGATTACTTCATCAACAAAAAGCCCAAAATCGATGACGATTTCAACTGTCAAAGTTGCCAATCTGCTTGATCTCCCGGTTTCTGAAGTGGAACAGGCATTAAAAGATTTTATCGCGAACGGTAAACTTCGTTCCGCAAAACTTGAAAAACCGCCATATCACGAAATTTATTTGCTGCCGTAAAAAGGGTTAAAAGATCTTATCGATCTTTTAACCCTTTTTACCACGACTAAACTTTTTTTATTGAATAACATGGCAAAACGGCTTGCTTTTCGTCTGAAGAACAAACTTGCTTAATTGAGAACTAGTGCAATATTGCATCAACATGTTAGACTATGGAAGGAACAGACAAGTATAACTTTCGTGATAGGAGAATTGCAGATGACTCAATTTAAAGCTCTTTTTCTCGATATTGACGGTACCATCCTAACACCTGTTGATAAAATTGAAACATCTACAAAAAAAGCAGTCGACGAGGTACAGAAAAGAGGATTGGATGTTTTTTTGGCAACGGGTCGGCCGATCCATGAAATTAAAGAATTGGCAGATGAACTTGGGATTCCCTCTTTCATTGGTTATAATGGCGCTTATGCTATTTACAATGGAGATGATCTTTTTCAAGAACCAATGCCAGCCGAGATGGTAGATGAATTTTTTAAAATTGCTGCTGTTCATCGGCATGAGATTGTTGCCTATACGAATACATCCAATGCGTTTACAACTTTACAGAATGCAAAAGTCGAAAAGTTTATGAAGAAATTCCATCTCGTTCAAAATGAACTTTATTCCCCTGCTATTCGTGACCGCGTTTTAGGAATGACGCTGATCAATTTAAAAGAAACCGAGCAGATTCTTTACCAAATCAATAACGGCATCCATTTGTCACAAGTCAACATTGAAGGGATGCAGCATTGCTATGACGTCATTCGTGATACGGTGAATAAAGGAGCCGGAATTCAAAAGGTTTTGCAGCATCTTGGAATAGCAAAAGAAGCGGCGATCGCTTTTGGAGACGGGTTAAATGATAAAGAAATGCTGCAAAGTGTCGGAGAAAGCTTTGCGATGGGCAATGCCCACCCGGAATTATTTAAGATTGCAAAACATAAAACAACAAGTGTTACCGATTCTGGGATCTACAATGGCTTAAAGCAGCTAAGTTTACTGGGTTAACGAAAAAGGGGGAAACAACGATTGAAAATTCGTGAAGTAAAATGGGAAGCAAAACAGAGTTTGAAAGGGAAATGGGGTTTGGCCATTCTTGTTTCGATCCTGACTTTTGCGATTAATTCGTTTATACCATTATTAATGGAAATTCTATTTAGCGGAGGATTCAATGCATGGAGCAGCAGTGACAGTCCGCCTGTAACGGCACAATTGGTATCCTGGATCTTTACGATTGCCTTAAGTCCAGTGATTTATGGCTATTATTCCGTTTTTCTTGATATGGAAAGAAGCAACTCTGTTATCGCCAAAAATTTGTTTCAAGCCTTTGAAGCCTCGATCTATTTTAAGGTATTGGGGATTTATTTTTTATCGACATTGTATATCGTTTTATGGAGTTTGCTGCTTCTAATCCCCGGCATCATTAAAGCGATGGCTTACTCGCAAATTTATTTTATTTTAAAAGATGATCAAACAATTGGCGTAAATGAGGCAATCACAAAAAGCCGAAAAATGATGGATGGGCATAAAGGCAAATACTTTCTCCTGCTGTTGAGTTTTGTTGGCTGGGCATTCATCGGAGTCATAACACTCGGAATCGCCTTTCTCTGGATTATCCCGTATTATACCGCTTCACTTGCAGCCTTTTACGAGAAACTAACAAAGGAGATTAGTGGCGAAAAAGTGGCATTTTAAGAAGAACAAAAAGCGCAATCGTTGGAGCTAGATTCAAAAAACTCATGCAAGGTTATCCACAACGTGAAATTTATAATTTCTATACCGTAAAAAAACCGTTCCAGAGCTGGAACGGTTTTTAAACTTAAATCTTCGTAAATATAATCCCGAGCAATGCGGAAAAGACGCCGATAATTTGGTACATTTTCAGCTTTTCTTTAAAGACCCAATAACCCGCTAAAACGACCACAAGAGAATTTAAGCTCACGATTGGAAACACAATGCTAGCGGTGCCTACTTTCAGTGCATAAAAATAAAAACTATAGCCGAGAATGCTGATCAACCCGACCAATACCCCTGTTGTGGCTTCAGGCTGACGCCATTTTTCTTTTTCCAGCAAACTGGATACAGCTAAATAAACGCTTCCCCCGCCATACATCGAAATAAGCGTGCTAAACGAATCAATTAGTAAGTACGAACTTGTTTTCATTAAAATCCCTAACACACCAAAAGCTAAAATTGCAAAGATGATCCGAGTGACCCATGGCAAATAA
>JAKACS010000551.1 GCA_021821235.1 Bacillota bacterium | reverse complement strand
GTAAAAGATTTAAATTGGGAACTAGGACTAGTTTTATTTTTCTCACTACTATTTTTTATTGTTATTATTGTGATGGTTAAAAAGATGCCTGTAGAAAATGTACGAGCAGTGACTGAAACAGCAGCAATTGAAGCTCCGCCTATTTTGGAAGCAGAGGCAGAAAAGAAAATAAACGAGCTTGTCTCTTCATTAACTGCTTTTAAGCAAAACATGAACAATATGATGGTTATCTCAGAAGATGTATTAAAAGGCGCAATGACACAATCCAAAAACGTTGAAAAAAGCACCGTAGCCATTACCGATATGTCTAGTGGCATTGAGCAAATTGCAGTAAGTGCCACAAATGTTTCTCACTTGTCTAAAGTTTCTTCGGAAGAAGCACGAGAGGGTTTTAAGCGAATTGAAACCGTTATAGGGCAAATGGAATCAATCCATCACAAGGTTGATCAGTTATCGGAAACGATTATGGATTTATCCAGTCATTCGAGTGAAATCGGCCAAATAGTCAATACAATAACGGAGATTTCAGCGAATACCAATCTTTTGGCATTAAATGCCGCAATTGAGGCAGCACGAGCGGGTGAACATGGAAAAGGTTTTGCCGTCGTCGCCCACGAAGTGCGCAAACTTTCAGAAGAAGCAACCAACTCAACAAAGAAAATCACGAACATTGTTTTAGCCATTCAAGAAAAGGTCTCCAAATCAGTTGAACTTACAAAGGAAGGAAAAAAAGAGACCGAAAATGGGGCAATGGCAGTAAATGATGCGAAACATTCTTTTGAAGTGATTTTGCGGGAAATTAATAATGTTTCCCAGCAGATTATTGATGTTTCTGCGGCAGTCCAACAGCTCTCTGCAGGATCACAGGAGATCAGTCGTGTGACGGAATTTACAGAGAAGGTACAATTGGGCGGTGTCCAAAAAATCAATGAATTAACGAAAACCGTTCAGCAGCTGATAGAGGAAATGGCTATTCTGATTGAGAAGGCGGAGGAACTATCAGATAAAACGGAAGGGGAATGAATTCATGCATCATAAGCATTTTATAGACGCTGCACTTAAATCACGATTTTATCAGGAAAAATTGGCTGGTCAGCATTTTGATAATTGGCTGGAAATCCCATGTACGACAAAAACTGAATTAAGAAATGCAGATGCTTTTGATCTCATTGGCACGGCTTTAGATCAAATCGCAACTTATCATGAGACAAGCGGTACAACCGGGACACCAACACCAAGCTGGTTTAGTCACAAAGATGTTGACCAAGAAGCAAATGTCGTATTAAACTCGAGCCTTCAGCTTAATGAGAAAGATCTTGTCTTAAATCGATTTCCGTTTGCGATGGCGATTCCCTCTTTTATTTTTTATTGGGCGGCGGCCAGGGTGGGGGCAGGTCATATTGCTGTAGATAAAGCCAGTATGGTAACGCCCGACAGACGTGTTGTTGAAATCATTGAGCGAACGAATCCATCCATCCTCACAATGCTGCCATCTGAAGCGGAAAAATTATATGAGGTCGGAAAACAAATGGATGTCCTACTTCCAAATCCAAATCTTCGCGCATTGGTACTGGCTGGGGAGCTGGTAACGCCATCAAGGAAAAAATATCTTGAAAACGTATGGGGGGTCCCTGTTTATTTACTATTTGGAAGTACGGAAACAGGCGGGTTGTTTATGAGTTGTGAAAATGGCCATTATCATGTGAATCATGCAAATGCCTTCATCGAATCGGTTGATAAAAACGGAAAACCTGCTCAAGAGGGATTGAAGGGAAACTGTGTTATCTCAACCGCACGAGAGGGGATGCCGTTGCTTCGTTATGCAAATCAGGATATCATTGAGTTGAGAGCAGGCAGTACATGTGATTGCGGACAAACAGAACCTATTATGATTCATTATGGACGAAAAGATGATGTCATCCAACTGGCAGACGGTAGGGAGGTAACGTTTTATGATTTACAAGAGGCCGTCTATTCTTTAAAAAACATCCCATTTATGTGGAAAGTAAAAGTCTTTACTGAACATGTGCAATTTATTTTTCAATACACGACTAGAACGAAGCCATCAAGAAAAAGCCTGGAAGATGAAATCTTAACAAAGCTGGGATTGGCAGCAGAAGTCGTGTTCACCGATATTTTTCCTTTGCAAAAGTTGACCGAAAAGCCGTCATATGCGAAATATACACATATTGAGTGGGAAACAAAAGAGCCGGTATTCATATGATTCATGTTCTATATTTAGTTCTGCATTTTTCACAGGTTACTGTTTCTGCAGTTCGAAATTGAATGAGTTTAAGATCTTTTTTGCTAAGGGTGAAAAAAGGATTATACACCCATCCGCATTCACAAACATTTTTATTTTTCACAATATGAATTTGATTGTTTTCTTGATTTTTGATCGTTGGATAATACACAATTTGCCTTCTCCCATATTTATTTTAGGCAAAAAGGTAGAAAAACGCTCGAATAAATGCAACCCGGCTGCCGTGGTAATCGAAATTACGTTAGGCCCGTGGCTTTGCGTCTTTTACTTTCGTAAAATTTGCCCAGAATCTATCATAACATATTTAAAAATTTGGAAAAAATATTTGAGTGTTTGTTGGATCCTAATTTTTGGGAGAATGCGGGAGAAAAACTTCATGAAAGCCCCCTTGCTTTCCTGTCGTTTATTTCCGAAATGGTGGCAAAGTTTCGATTGCGAGAAACAATTGAATAAAGGAAAGTAAAATGCTACGATAACAATGGAAGTGAAAACCTTGGTTTGCTGTAAACAGTGCCAAGGTTTTATTTTTGCTTAAAAAAGGAATGAACTTTTTGTCGAATGCTTGCGTCTTTTTAGTAAGGATGGCGGTTTTTTGGTAGCTTGGATAACGCGAACAAGTGGTGAAAGTCGCGAAATCAAGGCTAAATCTTGCGGAATTCGCACAAAGAGGCGCGGAATCCGGATCAAATCGCGCGCGGAATTACGATGATACGCGAAGAAGTCAGCCGTTAAACTAGGTGAGTTATCGACTGCATTGAGAGAAAGGTTATAGATAATCAAAAAAGGGATCGAGGTAATTATGGGACAAGCTAGATTTACAGGACTATGGAAAAGGGAGAAAATATATATTACCCTTGCGCTAGTGATCATTGCTCTTTGGGTTGCGCCGTACTTTATCCTCGGGGAAAAAGCCCATATGCGGGTCTTGGATAATATGGACTCCAATATCGCTTGGTACAAAGTATTAATGGATAGTGGCCAGCTTTTTGGTTCGATTGATGCGAATATCCCGCAGATCATCAACGGGAATTTATCGCGAAATGCCATTTACTCGGAATTTTATGGGATTGTTCAGTTGTTTCACTTTTTTCCTGCAGAAACAGCCTATGGACTGAACCAAACGATTTCCCGATTTGTTGCCTTTTGGGGAATGT
>JAKACS010000550.1 GCA_021821235.1 Bacillota bacterium | reverse complement strand
AAAATTGATGAATTGTTCTCCTTTACCGCTTTCTAGTCCATTATTTTCTAAATGAGGATAGCCTTTGTTATTTAGCTAACAGAAAGTCATTGACACTCGGAGATGGATTCCATAAACTTAGTTTTGGGAAAATAGGTTTCAAATTGAACGAAATTATTAGAGAGATTCATTTTTAAAGGGGAGAAGAAATTATGCAGCCGCATGTAAGGTCGAATTCCAAACCAGCTGTGGAGGCGAATCGGGGGTTTCAAGTATGGTGGCAAATGACGCGCCCTCACACCTTAACCGCTTCATTTGTTCCTGTATTGCTTGGCACTGCTCTTGCATTACGATATGGAAAAATCAACTTCAGCCTTTTTTTCGCTATGTTGCTTGCAAGTCTCTTCATTCAGGCAGCGACAAATATGTTTAACGAGTACTATGATTTCAAGCGCGGACTTGATACAGAGCATTCAGTCGGAATCGGCGGTTCGATCGTCCGCGATGGCATCAAACCGACAACTGTTATGAAAATTGCACTAAGTTTTTATGGTATTGCCTTATTGTTAGGGATCTATATTTCTGCAAACAGTAGCTGGTGGCTTGCATTCATCGGGGCATTCAGCATGGCGGTCGGATATTTTTACACAGGCGGACCGATTCCGATTGCTTATACGCCCTTTGGCGAGCTTGTGGCCGGATTTTTTATGGGGATGCTGATTGTGTTAATTGCGTTCTTTATCCAGACGGGGACCATTGATGCAACAAGCGTGCTTGTTTCAATTCCGATTATGATTCTTGTGGGCGAAATCCTGTTATCGAACAATATTCGCGACCTTGATGGTGACAAAGAAAACGGCCGCAAGACGCTTGCAATTCTGTTAGGAAAAAGAAGAGCCATCTATTTGTTAGCTGGTCTGTTCACTTTATCTTATCTTTGGGCATTCTTGCTCATCATCACCGGGGTCGCTCCTGCATGGATCGCGATTGTGATTTTAAGCGTACCGAAAGCATTCAAGGCGACGCAGGGGTTTATTAAAAATAATCTGCCAGTTCAAATGGCTCCAGCCATGAAAGCAACCGCGCAAACCAATACCTTCTTTGGCTTCTTGCTTGCGATTGGCCTGTTTATAGGACATTATTTTTAAACGAAAAGAGCTCCCGCCGTTCGGCAATGGAGCTCTTTTTTTACAAGTTTTTTTACGGATATAAGAGGAATTCGACGCTATTTACCTTGGATTCGACGTTTTCGGGATTAATTCGACGCCGTTTCCAAGGAATTCTGCATCTTCACAGCTGATCTCAATAGCGCAGCTTCAATGACTTACCTGTCTTATTTTCCAAATCCCATCCGCATATTCCTGAATCGTCCGGTCACTCGAAAAATAACCGGCATTCGCGATATTGATCAGGCTCTTTTGATACCAGTCGGATCGATTCTTATACGCTTGCTCCACCTGCTTTTGTGTTTCGGTGTAGGAGGCGAAATCCCTTAAGACAAAAAATTGATCATTTTCGGCCAACAGTGAATCAAAGATTGGCTCAAATTCATTATGAACATTCGGGAAAAACCCATTCACCAGCTGATCAACAACCTGCTTGATCCGATGATCATGATGGTAATATTCAATCGACTGATAGCCTCCATGCTGCAAGTAATGCAGTACTTCGTCCGCAGTCAGACCAAATGTAAAAATGTTTTCATCCCCTACAAGCTCGCGAATTTCAATATTTGCCCCGTCCAATGTGCCAACAGTCAAGGCACCGTTGAGCATAAACTTCATATTACCAGTGCCGGAGGCTTCCTTTGAAGCAGTCGAAATTTGCTCGCTGATATCAGCTGCCGGGAAAACCTTTTCTGCCAGTGACACACGGTAATTTTCCAAAAAAATGACTTTCATCCGCTCAGCAATCTGCGGATCATTGTTTACTTTTTGGGCAACCGTGTTAATCAGCTTGATTATTTTTTTCGCATAATAATAACCAGGAGAAGCTTTGGCTCCAAAAATAAATACTCTTGGTTCCATCTCAAAACTTGAATCTTCTCTCATCCGGTTGTATAAGTGCATAATGTGCAAAATATTTAACAACTGTCTTTTATAAGCATGAAGCCTTTTGACTTGTACGTCAAAAATCGCTGCTGAATCCACCTGCATTCCTGTTTGTTTAAAAATCAGATTGGCAAGCCGCTGTTTATTCGCGATTTTGATCGAATGCAATTGTTCCAGAAATGCAGGATCGGTCTTCATTTCCAACAAGCGGATTAACTCGCTTGGCGATTGTGTCCATGACGAGCCGATGGAATCATTAATCAGCTCCGACAATAGCGGATTTGCTTTCAACAGCCAGCGGCGATGGGCGATTCCATTCGTCTTATTATTAAATTTTTCAGGAAACAGCTGGTAAAACCCCTTCATTTCCCGCTGTTTTAGAATTTCCGTATGAAGCTTGGCCACACCATTGACGCTAAAGCTGCCAACAATAGCCAAATGCGCCATTTTTACTTGGTCATGTGCGATAATGGCCAAGTTTTCAATCCGTTTCCAATCTCCTGGATACTGCTCCCATAAATCTCTACAAAAACGCTCGTTAATTTCATCGACAATTTGATAAATTCGAGGCAGCAACGGTTGAAAAATCCGGATTGGCCATTTTTCCAACGCCTCTGTTAAGGTCGTATGATTTGTGTACGAAATCGTCTTCGTCGTAATCTTCCAGGCTTCCTCCCAGCCCATCCCTTCTTCATCAAGCAAAATTCGCATTAATTCCGGGATTGCAAGCACCGGATGTGTATCATTGATGTGGATAGATACATATTCATGGAGTTTGCGCAAATGCCCATGCTGTTTCCGGTGATCCTGCAAAATGGTTTGCAAACTGGCTGAAACTAAGAAATATTGCTGCTTTAGCCGCAAGATTTTGCCTTCATCATGCGTATCATCCGGATACAGAAGCTCCGAGACAGATTCTGTTTCACGCTTATAGCGCAAAATATCTCTGTTAACAGGGAACTGGGAAGGTTCGGCACTCCACAACCTCAACGTATTGACCGTCTTTGATTGGTACCCAATGACCGGGATGTCATGGGGAACGGCAGTGATCGTCTCGGCGTGAATATGTTCAAACGTGAGCCGGCCAGTGACCTCTTTCATTTCAACTTCGCCCCAAAAGGAAACTTTAACAGAGAGATCTGGTTTGCGGACTTCCCATACATTGCCGCCGCGAAGCCATTGTTCCGGCAATTCTACTTGGTAGCCATCGACAAACTTTTGTTCAAACAGGCCATGCTTGTAGCGGATGCCATATCCATGACCAGGCAAATTCAGAGAAGCGAGAGAATCTAGGAAACAGGCAGCAAGGCGACCCAGACCGCCGTTGCCTAAACCGGCATCTGCTTCCATCTCTTCAATCTCACCCAACTCAATCCCTAGCTGTAGC
>JAKACS010000549.1 GCA_021821235.1 Bacillota bacterium | reverse complement strand
ATTCTTTTTTTCAAAAAGTAAGCGCCTGGTTTCTATTTAAACGAAAAAGGGTATGGATGAACAACCTTTCAAAGGAGGTGGCGCTTCGTGGAATTGGAAGTAAAATGCAATGTAGAGAACTGCAAATATTGGGCTGAAGGAGATCAATGTGTGGCCGATTCCATCTATGTCATCGGTTTACACGGTGAAAAAGCAGCAAATGTCGAGGAGACGGCTTGTAAGACGTTTGAACAGCGAGAATAAATTTGAAACTTTCGGTTGAACTGGACGTATTGATATCGTCCAGTTTTTCTTTTAAAAAAGCTTACACTAAGAGAAAGCAAAGTATTTTTTGGGAGGAACCTAATGAAAAAAGCACTTGCAAACCTAAAAATAAAAGCCAAAAAGATCAAGCAGAACATTTTTATTTTAGTGGAGGCGTACAAACATCCAGACACGCCTCTATATGTAAAGGTACTGGCGGCTATTATTGTCGCCTATGCATTCAGTCCAATCGATCTTATTCCTGATTTCATTCCTGTGCTTGGCTATTTGGATGATCTTATTCTTTTGCCAGCCGGAATCATGCTTGTGTTAAAATTGATTCCAAAAGAGATCCTAGAGGAATGTCAGGAAAAAGTTGAAAGGTCTGAGAAAATCAAAAAGAAAAACTGGATTACGGGAGCACTGATTCTACTGCTGTGGGCAGGAATCGTGTATTGGATTTTTTTCTTGTTTTTAAACTGGCTTGATTAAATCTATAAAGATTGGAAAAAATTATACTAGCAACAATCAAAGATGGGGGTTGAACCATCCTTTTTTCTGTGCTTCTATTAAATTATATAAATGGAGAGAGAAACAAATGGAAGATTCGGAAACACAAGAACCGTCCCTGTGTTTCTAGTGGAGGTTGAAAAGTGGAAAACGTATTAACAAAAAGTGAGATTAAAGAAATGTTTACCGATACGGTTTATCGCCGCGGGGCTGCTTATTTTAAACAAGGCCGTGTCCGAGAATTGGTTTTTGATTCGATGAGGGAAAAATGGTATGCCAAAGTAAAAGGATCAAAGACTTATCAGGTTGCGATTCGGATTGATGAGGATGGAATTGAAAGTGATTGCAATTGTCCTGCCTTCGATCAGTACTGGGATCCATGCAAACATGTTGCGGCAGTGCTCCTTGAAATTTACGAGAGCGACTTCAGCTATTATAGGGATTCCAATGCGAAACAGCAACCACTACTTGATAGGGAACGCAAACGTCGTGAGCAGCAAGAAGAGAGGCAACGTGAGCTGGTAAGACAACAACAAGAGCGGCAAAATCAATATGTGAAACAACTGACAGAGCAGTTTATTCAAAAACTCGCCAATTCCCGGCAAGAAAGTTTGACTTCAACCGCGAATCAAACAAAAGAGCCGCTGATGGTTGATTGGATTTGTAAAATAACCGAACCGTATTATAGCGGGAAATCAATGATTTCATTAGAGATGAAAGTCGGTCTAAAGCGCACATACGTTGTGAAAAAAATAAAAGACTTTTTGAAAAATATTCAAGCGCAAAACCAGTATCATTTTACAAAAAGCTTTACCTATGATCCGACAGAGCAAGAATTTACTGAGATTGACGATCAGATCATCGGGCTGTTGCTAAAGGCGGTGAAACAAGAGGAAATCTTTACAGAACTGCACTATTCCTATTCTCACTATGGAGCTTCTTCCGATGAGCGCTATTTGTTTCTCTCGCCATTTATTGCGGATGAGGTTTTAGGATTGCTTGCGAAAGCAAAAATCCGGTTCGAAAATGACGACGATACGTTTGACCGAGTTGAACTAAGCGATTCCGAATTACCTTTTGCATTGAAACTAGACAAAGGAAAACAAGCCGGTTTTCAACTCGATTTATCCGAATTTCTCTTTCTTGATTATTTAGAGTCATATGGATATGTCGTTAAAGATCATGTTTTTTATAAGCTTTCCGCCGAACAGCAAGCAACAATTAAGGAAGTAAAACAATTAGTTACGAAAACTAGCAGCCCATTGCTGCCAATCGATAGTACCCAAATTGAACCTTTTCTCGCCCATGCTGCCCCGAAGATGAATACGGTTGGGCAGCTCAAGATTGCCGACTCAATTTCAAATCAAATCATGAAGTTCCCTTTAGAAGCGAAACTATATGTTGATTTTATGGAAGACCTACTCGACGTTTCGTTGGAGTACCACTATGGTGATCATAGCATTAATCCATTTCAGCATTCCAAGGAAAAGGATGCTCCAGAAAACGCCATTCTAATTCGCGATGGACTGAAAGAACAAACAATTATGGACATAGTGGAATCTGCCGACCTTAAATTTAATGGGAAACAGCTCTATGCGGAGGGGGAAGAAGAAATCTTTGATTTCCTATATGAAACACTGCCCAAATTGGAGAATATCGCGGAAATTTATTTAACAAACCGCGTGAAGTCGCTTATTTTTCCAAAAGAGCATGCTCCAGTGACGAACGTTGATGTCGACTCATCAGGCAATTGGCTGGAAGTCAGTTTTACGATGGATGGAATTGACCAGCAGGATATTCAAAACATGCTGCAAAACGCAGTGGAGAAGAAGAAGTTTTATCGCCTGCCAAATGGTGCGTTCGTATCGCTGGAGTCCGAGGAATTCCAATCAATTCAAAACATGGTGACGGAATTTCATCTGAAACCTTCCCAAATGAAAAATGACTCGATAAAGCTCCCTTTGTACAGGGGCATGCAGTTTGAAGACTTGATGGAGAAGGGCAATAATGTAAAATATGGGAAACAGTTTCGCCGCCTGTTGAACCGGATCAAAAACCCGGAAGAGCTCGAATTCGAGGTGCCTGAATCGCTTCACGCCGAGTTAAGAGATTATCAGAGTTATGGTTTTCAGTGGTTAAGCATGCTGAAGTTTTATCAATTGGGGGGCATTCTTGCCGACGATATGGGTCTTGGAAAAACACTGCAAAGCATCGCCTTTCTTTTGGCAGAAAAAGAAAGAAACACTCATTCGAAGCCAGCACTCGTTGTTTCGCCTGCATCGCTGATTTACAATTGGAAAAATGAATTTCAAAAGTTTGCGCCATCATTACGTGTTGAAGTGGTGTCAGGCTCGCCGCAGGAAAGAATGGACATGCTGCAGCAAGCTGCCATTCCGGATGTTTGGATTACCTCCTATCCGACATTAAGGCAGGATAGTGAGTATTACGAGCAGCACGAATTTCACACGCTTATTTTGGATGAAGCGCAAACGATTAAAAATTATGCCACAAAGGCGGCAAAAGCGGTACGGGACATTCAAACGGAAACGTGTTTTGCGTTAAGCGGCACGCCGATTGAAAATTCAGTTGATGAGTTATGGTCGATTTTTCAAACGATCATGCCCGATTTTTTCCCAAGCCAGAAGGTCTTCCGTCAGCTGGAGCC
>JAKACS010000548.1 GCA_021821235.1 Bacillota bacterium | reverse complement strand
GGCTCAGAGGACGCAAAAAATCAAGTGCAAAAACAATATCAGCGCAGCCGGATGCTGTTTGAAAAAGACCCTTCAGAAATGCCGGTCTATGGCACGATTGCCAGCCAGTTTAACGATCCGGGAACGAATGCGCTTTTTGCAGCCTTAATTGAAAAACTGAATGAAAAAGCAGGCACTAATTGGCAAACGTCCTTCAGCAAATATGCCAAGACGCAGAAGCAAAATGTGATCATTCCAAACGAGCATCGCTATTATTTGCGGGAAATTACTGAAACCGTCCGTCGTTACCATCAGAAGGCCCAGGAGCAGGCTGAGCTTGCCCGAAAACTGTTTCAATTGGAAGGAGCAATGGCAGCGGTCAACCAGTTCAGCGATGATGACACCGTTTTAACTACGCTTGAAGCAATCAAAACGAAAATCGCAGAAAAATTAACCATCGACTCAAAAAAAGTCCTCGCTGGCTGGGAAGAAACGAAAAAGGTATATGCGAAAGAGCAGTTTGTTACACGAATTCGCGATAAAGAAATTCTAACGGCTTTAAAGACAAAAAGCTTGTCCGGCTTGGATATCCCAAAGGTTGCCTTGCCGAAATATCAGGATTATGGGGAAATTCTCCGCTGGATCCACCGTGAAAATGTGCCAGGGTCATTCCCGTATACTGCCGGCGTTTTTCCATTTAAACGCCAAGAGGAAGACCCGAAGCGGCAGTTTGCCGGAGAAGGGACGCCTGAGCGGACGAACCGCCGTTTCCACTATCTCTCAAAGGACGATTCAGCGAAGCGCTTGAGCACAGCATTTGACTCGGTGACGCTTTATGGTGAAGATCCCGACTATCGTCCCGATATTTATGGAAAAATTGGCGAAAGCGGTGTTAGTGTCTGTACGCTTGACGATATGAAAAAACTATATGCCGGCTTTGATTTATGTCACCCCTCTACCTCGGTGTCGATGACCATCAATGGCCCGGCGCCGATCATTTTGGCGATGTTTATGAACACTGCAATCGCACAGCAGCTTTCGAAAAAACAAGCGGAGCTGGGGAGGCAGCTGACGGACATTGAGCAGGATGATGTGAAGGCATATACATTAAAGACTGTGCGCGGCACAGTGCAAGCAGATATTTTAAAAGAGGATCAGGGGCAAAATACTTGTATCTTTTCAACAGAGTTTGCCCTCCGAATGATGGGGGACATTCAGCAGTACTTTATTGATCATCAAGTGCGGAATTATTATTCTGTTTCGATCTCCGGCTACCATATTGCCGAAGCCGGAGCCAATCCGATTTCTCAGCTGGCCTTTACACTGGCGAATGGCTTTACGTATGTGGAATATTATTTAAGCCGCGGGATGAAGATTGATGATTTTGCTCCAAATCTTTCGTTCTTTTTCTCAAATGGACTTGATCCGGAGTACACGGTCATCGGCCGGGTCGCCCGCCGGATTTGGGCGACGGTGATGCGCGACAAATACGGCGCCAACGAGCGCAGCCAGAAACTTAAATACCATATTCAAACATCGGGGCGGTCACTTCATGCCCAGGAAATTGACTTTAACGATATTCGCACCACTTTGCAAGCATTGATGGCATTAAATGATCATTGCAATTCGCTTCATACAAACGCATATGATGAGGCAATAACGACGCCGACCGAGGAATCGGTCAGAAGGGCGATGGCGATTCAAATGATTATTACAAAGGAGCACGGCCTTTCCAAGAATGAGAATCCGCTGCAAGGGTCGTTTATTATTGAAGAACTGACTGATCTTGTTGAGGAAGCGGTGCTAAGAGAATTTGAACGAATCGATGATCGCGGCGGGGTGTTAGGTGCAATGGAAACTCAATACCAACGGGGCAAAATTCAGGATGAGTCGATGCTGTATGAAATGAAGAAACATTCCGGCGAGCTGCCGATTATTGGCGTCAATACGTATGTAAATCCGAATCCGCCTTCAGAAGAGGCGATAAACCAAATGGAGCTTGCAAGGGCATCATCGGAGGAAAAAGAGCGGCAGATTGCCAACTTAAACGAGTTTCAACAGCACCATGCTGATGCCGCTCCAGCAGCATTAGAGCGGTTGAAAGAAACAGCTGTGAACAACGGCAATCTATTCGCAGAATTAATGGAAACCGTAAAAGTTGCGAGTCTTGGCCAAATCACGAGAGCCCTATACGAAGTCGGCGGCCAATATCGGCGGAATATGTAAATTTCAATATGAAAACAGAATAAAAAAAATAGGTAGACGCAAAATGAAAGGTTCCCCGTAATCCAACGGAAAGCGAAGCGCCTAGAGCGGAAATCAAGAAGACCAATGAAAAGGAAGAAAATTTTTCAATGGCGAGTAAAGCCATTGTTTTTTTTGCCCAAAATGTGTTTAAATTAGTTTTGCTAGTACATCAATCTGTTTTTCGTGCAGGCTGGCATTCTTAAGTAAAGGATTGACTGAAAATGAGTGATCTAAGCAGGTGGAAGCAGATGAAATTATCCTATATCATTCTCCTTTTATTGATTTTTGCCTGGCCGTTGTATTACCTCTATCAACGCCAATTAGGGGCAATCTCCTTTTTGTTGCTTGCTGGTTTCTTTCTCTACATCACGATAATGGAAGCAAAAAAACTTAAACAACACGAACAGGCAGACAACGATTTGGCAAAAGAAGAAAAAATCAAACAGGACAGCAGATAGTACTAGCATAAACGGGAGAAATTTGTTTATAATGAAGAATATGTATTCTGGGAGAATTTTTTCTAAAAGTCCGTCATCACTCGTTTTTATGGAGTGTAAGGTGTAAATAGAGAAAGGATGTGCCGATTAGTGGGTATAGCACAATATTCAAAAGAGCAATTGAAAGAAATGTCTTTTGTTGAAATTGCTTTTGAATTTTTAAAGGACAGCAAACAGCCGGTTTCATTTCAAGAATTTATGAATGAGGTGGCAGCAGCCCTTGGAATGACAGATGAAGAAGTTAGAGGAAAAATTGCGCAATATTACACCGATTTGAACATAGATGGTCGATTTCTTGCACTAGGAGAAAATCGCTGGGGACTAAGAACGTGGTATCCGGTTGATACGGTTGAAGAAGAAGTCGTCACAACAGTGAAACCGAAGAAGAAAAAGGCAAAGAAAGCAGTGAATGAAGACGATATTGATCTTGAGGAACTGGAAGAACTCGAAGACGACCTCGATTATGATGATCTCGACGACTTTGAAGAGGACACCGATCTGCTCGATGATGAAGAAGATTTTGACGATATTGAAGACGATGCTGAAGATTTCGCTGATGAGAATCTCGCCGAAGAGGAAGAGGAAGAGGAAGAATTCGAGTTGGAAGAGGAAGAATTGGATGACCTCGATGAATCGGATGAGGAAGAAGAAGTATAACCAGCTTGACTTTTTAAGTCTGCCCTTGTAGAATCATTT
>JAKACS010000547.1 GCA_021821235.1 Bacillota bacterium | reverse complement strand
GCATAAGTGGAAATTTTGAGATTTCCGGGTTGATATACCGGTTAATAATGTCGATATAACCTAGTAAAGTAATCAGTCCAGCAGAAAACCAAATACCTGCCAAAAAAATGAGTACTACTCGTTTAAATATTTTCCCGAATGATTGAGTGAGGAGCTCGGAAATGGTTTGTCCAGGAAAATTCCCCATCTGCTTTGTAAAAAAATTGGTTAAAAACAATCCTAATGGAAGCGCTACAAATATTCCCATCAGCGCTCCATCATAACGATTCTCAATTAAGATTTTCGGAACAAAAATAATCGTATTGGTCATCATGTTAAGTAAAACCAAATATAGGAAATAGCGGTTCATCTATCTTTCCCCCTGGGACACATCACGTTTTAACCTGTTTACTCTCTATTAAGGTGAAAAATGGCTCACCAAAACTGTCTAAGCTTACCATATAAGCAATTAAAGCGAAGAAACCAATCACCATACCAACTAGACCATAAAAAATAGCCAAAATGACCAAAAAGTATTTTGCCACCCTTAGGGCAAAGCCAAATGCGTTGATCGGAATCACGAAATTAGATATACCAACAGCTGATACAATGATAATCATGATATTGCTGACAAGGCCTGCTTCGGTTGCTGCTTGTCCAAGGATTAGACCACCAACCGTTGTCGCAGTTGGCCCAATTGCTTTCGGTAGGCGAATACTTGCTTCTGTCAATAGTTCCATAAATAAAAACATAATAAACACTTCAACAAAAGAAGGATATGGGACAGCAGCCCTGCTTCCGGCAATGGATAAAGCCAATTGGATACGAAAAATTTCCGGATTATAGGCGGTTAAGGCAATATACGATGATGGCAAAATTATGCTGATAAACAACCCACAATAGCGCAAGAACAACAAAAATCGGCCCACCCAGTACGTTTGGTAGATATCTTCCATCGATGACATAAAGTCTTTTAAAACGGTCGGCAATATGACGGCAAACGGTGATCCGGAAATGATAAGAACCACTTTCCCAGCCGCCAGATTTACAGCGACGCGGTCTGCTCTTTCTGTGACAAGCAAGATTGGAAACAACGACCGTTTCTTTTTTTTCACCAAATCAAGCAGTTGCTCACCGGACTGAAACATTTCAATCTCGATAGAATCTAAAAACTGGCGGATATTGCTTAAAACTTTACCATTAACATTGTCTACATCATAAAGTGCCATTACCTGCGTGCGCGAAATAGAACCGATTTCTTTCGATTCAATTTTCAAAGTGGGAACAGGGTAGCGCTGACGAATTAGCCCTATGTTTGTTGCAAGGCTTTCGCTAAACCCCGACTGCGGTCCTTGAATCGTCGTTTCAACAGTTGTGTCAAGTACCGAACTATTGCGATCCAATTTTAAATCAGCCAAAAAGATCACTTTTTTGAAAAAAACTAGAACAACGCCTTTTGTGACATCTTCAAGTGTTTTTTCTTCGCTCTCAAACACTTTTACATTCGGATTGGATTGCAAGTATGCGATAAATCCTTCGGCGCTCGCCATTTCATAGAATGGTTTAATCAAAACTTTTTGAATTTGATTTTCATCACTAAGGGTTTTGATATAAAAAAGATTGATAATCTCATTTCTTGTAAATAATTCCTTAAAAATAACATCTTCTGATTGCTGGATTTTGTTTTTCAATGACTGCTGGGTGGCATCCACTTTTGTTTCCTCCATAATAACTCACTCATTTTCCCTGTATAAAAGTACCGTTCCTCACAAGAATTGATTTTATTCTAATGGTTGGTAAACAAGTTAAGTTCATCCCCCTATTTCAATTAGTGATTAATTCAAAAGCCGTTCGGGTATGTTGTGTATATATGGTCATGTTGAAAGGAAAAATGAGAATGAACACGATTGAGCTAAACGAAAAAAAAGTAGATGTTGGTCTATTTCAATTTATTTTTCCCTTTTCTCTAAAAGATGGCTCGGAACCGGAAGTATTTTCATGGCTACGGAAACAAGATTTTCGCTCCTTCCGCTTAAATCAGTTAGAAGATGAAACGCGATACTATGGAAGCTTTCATGTTTCCCATCGCGATATTGAAGCCTACTACCTTCCATTTACAAATAAAATCCTTTTCCCGCACTCGGAAAATGAAAAAGGATTCCATCGCTTTTCCAAGGCTTTGAATAAACCGTTTTATTTAGAAACGGAACAAGTGAACATTTCGTTTGACATCCATTCGCTTGATGTCATCATTTGCTCCTATCAGCTCGGGTTTCTAACAATTCGCACGCAAATTACAGAGTCTGCCCAAAGGACTTTATCCGAAGCCATTGAATTTGCATCACGCTTCCGTGTACTCGAACCAAGGACAACGAGAGATCGAAAAACGAAAATTCATGACGGTGAAAATACATATAATCAAATTGAGAACTTTCTGTTTGACCATCTTCTTCCAGGCATAACAGCGTATTTTGATTGGGAAAATTCAAAAGGCTCCTATTTTGAAACCTTTCCTTTTTTCGAGGATGAACGAATGTATGTTCAAGCATTGATCTGCCTGAACGAAAAGGAAGAAATCACATACCCTGACATTTTTCGAACGGTCGGCTTAACAGGAATCAATCAAGCAGGAAAGCCATATGTAGGGGCAAACAATCCTGAATATATAAAAACTTACTTGAAAAAGCACAGTTATGAGCGGTGGGCACCCAACACGTATTATGTAATGGAAGAGCATTGTTTCGTTTGCATCACAAATGAAACTCATGAGATGCTCCCCGTTTTAGCAGGTCAAATGTACGGTGAATTTTATTACGGCTTACTGTTGAACTTGTTCCATAAAATTGTTTTGTTGACGATTGCCAACGATTATTCCAAAATAAATATTGAACGTGATACAAAGGAAATCAACAAATTAATTTTTACGATCAATTCGTTTACCGCAAATTTTTTCTTTTTGGAATTGGCAACACAGTCTCAAGGCCGGGATCTTTTCATTTATTTGCGAAAAGTTTTTAAAATCGATTTACTATACAATGACACGAGACAGACCTTATCTAGTCTATTTAAATACCAGGAAAATGCCGCAACAAAAAAAGACAGCACCCTGCTATTGATTTTAACGCTCTATACGGTTATTGGCGGAATTTTCGGTATGAATCTTGTTATTGATGATTTAAAAGGAAAGATTCATTGGCAAAAAATGCTTTCCTATAGTCCTTTTGAATACATTGCCCTTTTTCTGGCCATCAGCGGCTTATTCATTTCTGTCTTTTTGGGCATTCAGAATTTGATCCAATGGCGCAAGGAAAAAAAGGAAAAAAAACTGTGGATGTCCGAAACGATTATTTCAGGGGAAAAACAGCCCTAAGTAAAAAACGGCTGTTTTTTCGAGTGAAAATCTAAGGAGAACCTATGATTCGAACAATTGCCATCAACCAGC
>JAKACS010000546.1 GCA_021821235.1 Bacillota bacterium | reverse complement strand
TCAGTCGGAGAAACAGCAGAGTTGGTAACAAAAGCGGCCATTACTCAGTTTAATGGTTCTGGAATGAAGATCAAAACATTTCCGTATGTAGAGGACATGGAAAATATAGACGAGGTCATTTCGCTTGTAAAGTTTGACAAAGGCATGATCGCCTATACATTGGTTAAACCGGAGATGCGGAGGTATATGAGGGAGAAGGCGGTCGATGAGGACATCCGTGCAGTTGATCTAATCGGCCCTTTAATGGATCAAATCCAGCTTTTTTGTGGGAAAACTCCTTTATGTGAGCCAGGTCTTGTCCGCAAATTGGATGAAGATTATTTTAAAAAAGTTGAAGCAATTGAATTTGCCGTGAAATATGATGATGGCAGAGATCCGCGCGGTATTTTAAAGGCAGACATTGTTCTTATTGGTGTTTCCCGAACATCGAAAACGCCTTTATCGCAATATTTGGCTCACAAGCGGTTAAAAGTGGCCAATGTGCCCCTCGTTCCTGAGGTCGATCCTCCCGATGAATTATATCAAGTACATGCCGAGAAATGTTTCGGTTTGAAAATCAGTCCGGAGAAATTAAATCATATCCGCAGGGAACGGCTATTATCGTTAGGGCTGAACGATCAAGCAAGCTATGCAAATATTGATCGCATCAAGGAAGAACTTTCTTTTTTTGAAAAAGTTGCTGAAAAAATTAAATGTCCTGTCATCGATGTAACAAATAAGGCTGTTGAAGAAACAGCGAATGTTATTTTACATCATTTAAAAGGAAACTAATAACTTTCTCACATAATCATTCTTGGTTATGTGATTTTCTTTTTGAAAACTCACGCAGTTCTTCTTCTGTCGATTTCTGCTTTCAATCGGGAGTCGTTCATTCATATGGTTAAATTAAAAATACCAAGAAAAATTTTTAAAAAAGCATAGCGAAATGAAATAAATTGTACTATAATAAAAAATTGTGATAAAAATATATCTTTTTAGGTTTAGACTGCCATTGGAACGAATAAACTATTTATTGTTAGATGTCAAGAGGACTACCACAATAAAATTCGACATAATTCTTTCCGACAAAAGTTTTCATTTGAAGAAGGAATATGTGGAGTGATGTAGAATTAATACTAATAAAATTGGTATACCAACTATTTTTGTTGATGCTGATTCGTGCCCGGTCAAAGAGGAAATTGTCGAAACAGCCTCCTGCTGCAATGTCAATATTGTGTTTGTTGCTTCATATAATCATGTAAAGAGTGAAGCTTCAGGCCAAAATTGGGTTTACGTTGATACCAGCAAAGAAGCTGCAGATCTCTACATCATGAACCATGCTTTAAAGGGAGACATCGTAGTAACCCAAGACATTGGGCTTGCTTCAACATTGCTGCCGAGGGCGGTTTA
This sequence comes from Bacillota bacterium, assembly GCA_021821235.1. Next base: position 2,044 of record JAKACS010000546.1, on the reverse strand, counting down.
TGTTTTGTCTCCAAGGGGAACTTTATTTGATGAAAAAGAGATTGATTCTGCTCTAGAGGTACGTCATTTAAAGGCAAAAGCTAGAAAGCGGGGTATTTATGGGAAAGGGCCGAAACCCTTCAGAGAAGAGGATCGGGAAAAATTTAAAAAAGAATTGACGGAAATTTTGTCGAAATTCGCAGGGATTTAAGCAGTGCTTAGCGAATACTTGTTAGGTAAATGGAGTTGTTTTCATGGCAGACCGCATTGCCGAAGAGAAAATCAATCAAATTCGTCAATCCGTTGATATCGTGGAGGTCATCAGTGAGGTTGTCCAGCTGAAAAAACAAGGACGAAACTACTTCGGACTATGTCCTTTCCATGGAGAAAACACACCATCTTTTTCCGTATCAGCCGATAAACAAATCTTTCATTGTTTTGGCTGTGGAGCAGGCGGGAACGTGTTTACCTTTTTGATGGAGCTTGAAGGAATTTCTTTTCAAGAAGCTGCCATCAAACTTGCCGAAAAAGCAAATATTGAGCTTCGGCTTCAAATGGATGCTTCTGTAAAGGAAAGGAAGCTGCCGAAAGATTTTCAAGATTTGTATGATGCACATGAGCTGTTACGAAAATTTTACCATCATTTGCTGATAAATACAAAAGAGGGTCAACAAGCATTGGACTATTTGTTAAACAGAGGGTTTACACGAGAATCCATCAATAAATTCCAAATCGGCTATTCGTTGGATTCCTGGGACTTTGTTTACAAATTCTTGTTAAAAAAAGGCTTTCGTACTGAAACAATCGAAAAAGCTGGGCTGATTATCAAACGGGAAAGGGATGGATCATATTTTGATCGATTTCGCAATCGGATTATGTTTCCGATTGATGACCGAAATGGAAAAACGATTGCTTTCTCGGGAAGATCATTGGGGGCAGATGAGCCCAAATATTTAAATAGCCCAGAGACTGTAATCTTTAATAAAAGTAAAATTTTATATAATTTTCATTTAGCAAAACCGCATATACGCAAAGTGCAAACTGCAGTTTTGTTTGAAGGATTTGCCGATTGTATCGCTGCTGATCGCGCCGGTGTTGAAAATGGTGTTGCAACAATGGGAACTTCCTTAACAAGCGAACATGTTTCCCTTATTGGGCAAAACGCTCAAACAGTCACGGTTTGTTATGATTCAGATAATGCTGGGATTGAGGCTGCTTTCAGAGCAGGAAAAATGCTCACTGAGGCAGATTGCAGCATTAGAGTAGCACTCATGCCAGATGGATTGGATCCAGATGAATTCATTAAAAATTTCGGGTCTGAAAAATTTCAAAAAGAAGTGATTGGTGCAAGTTTAACATGGATGTCGTTTAAGCTCCTTTATTATCGAAGAGGAAAAAATCTGCAGGTAGAAGGAGAACGGCTTGCCTACATCGAAGAAGTACTACAGGAAATCAGCATGCTGCCAAAAGCTCTTGAAAGAGACCATTATTTGCGACAGCTTGCTGCTGAATTTTCGCTGTCTCTGGAAGCTTTAAAAGATCAGCAGAGACAATTCTTTTTTGCAAATAAAAAGCAAGGGAAAATAAAAACTAGTCCCTCTTTAAAGTTAAAGCAAGTTACCGAGTTGAAACCGGCCTATCACACGGCTGAGCGGCGCTTGATTAACCATATGCTGAGAAACCGCGATGTCGCGTTTAAGGTGCAGGAATTATTGCAAGGCAATACATTCAATATAGATGAACACCAAGCAATTATTACGTACCTTTTTGGATTTTATGAAGATCATCCAACTCCTGATCCGGGTGAATTTTTAAACTATATTCAAGATGCGAAACTTCGAAGAATTGTTGCAGACATCGAAATGATGTCACTCAATGACGAACTGACGGATCTAGAGCTATCAGATTATCTTAAACAGGTGTTGAATCATCCAATTTGGTTAAAGATAAAAGAAAAAGAGGCAGAAGAAAAGGAAGCCGAGCGCCAGAGCGGTTACAAGAAGGCTGCAGCAATTGCGATGGAGATCATTCAATTGCGTAAAATGTTATAGATGTTTTTGGATTT
>JAKACS010000545.1 GCA_021821235.1 Bacillota bacterium | reverse complement strand
AGTGAGAATCGTTACGATAAATAATGGAGTGAAAAATTATTCAGGTTCAGCACTTAGAGGTATTTCCGGCTGTTCCTCCTCCCTGTTAATCTCCTCCAATGTTTTGCCCTTTGTTTCAAGACCTAGGAAAACTGTTGCCAGAAGTCCTATCAGTGATAGTCCTGTAAAGAAAAAAAGACTCGTGCTGAATCCGTAAGCGGATACGATAAAGGGAAATGTAGTAATTCCAAGTATTGCACCAATCCTGCTTACAGAAGTCCCAAACCCCTGTGCTGTTGCCCGATCCTCAGTTGGAAACAATTCTACTGGGTATACAAAGTCTGTAGATCCAGGACCTATTGCCTCCGTGATGTAGAATATGAGGAACAGGGAAAATATCAGGCCACCTGCAGTGATGAATGCCGACTTATCTGGTATGTGGAGTGTTACCACACCAAGAGCGGCAAGAGATATTACCATTCCTGTGAATCCTATTATGGTAATTCCTTTTCTACCCAATCTATCAATAAGTAGAATTGCTATGAAACTTCCAAGGATTGCAAACATATCAAACACTGCTGAGCCGAGAACTGCTGATCTCGCTTTTAATCCAAGCAATTCAAGAATCGTCGGACTAAATATACTTATACCATAGAATGAAGCATCAAAAGTAAACCAGAATATTCCAACAAATAGCAGGCTTCTGATGTACTTCCTGCTCAGTAGATCCCGTGAAGGATTTGTATTATCTCTATCAATTGCGGCCAAATTATCTGAACTTCCAGTCAACTCCATTTCCACAGTTGAAGCTTCTTTTGCTCTTCCCTTATTATTAAGCCACCTTGGGGACTCGGGCACATCTCTCCTAAGCACCAGGATTATTGCGGCTGGTATTACACCCATAAGGAACATATACCTCCATGACTGCGCTCCGAGGGCAAGGAGGAAATAACCCGTAATTGATGCTACTGCAGCACCTAAAAACCATGAAAGCACGTTTACTACGAGCAACTTTCCTCTTGACTTAACTGGAGAAAACTCGCTTATTATAGTTGTACCTATTGCATAATCAGCACCAAGACCAAGTCCTAGTATAAATCTCATGATAAAGAGAGAGTCAAAATTCCATGAAAATGCAGTGGCAATTGTCATGACAATAAAAAGTGCCATATCATACATGTACATAGTTCTCCTTCCGTAAAGGTCTGTTATGTAGCCAAAAAGAATTGCTCCTACAAGCATTCCAATAACGGTGGATGCAGCAATCATTGCTTCTCCAAAACTACTGTTTAATCCAAAGGTAACTTTCCCCATAACCAATAGGGCAACTGATATTATAGAAATATCATAACCATCCAGGAAAGTACCACCTACAGATAAAGCTGTAATCTTCTTATGCATAGAACTCATCTTTGCATTATCCAGAACGTTATATCCCATAAACGCCAATGTGAGAAGTTTACTTAAAAAAAATCCAAATAAAAAATATGTCTCAATATAAGAATATGGGAACCACAATAAGAACCATAAAAATAATTTTATTAATATCAGATTTTTACTGGATGTATCGAGAAAATATACGGAAAATAGGCCTTTTATAGATTGGTAGAAAATATTGATCAAACATTTACTTCTTGGTTCCAACAGAAGAAATGATGAAGGATACTTATTATAAATTCCACTGTTTTAGGCATTAAATATTAATAATTTAAATTCAGTAAATAACTCATGTGAAATGTATTCTATATACCCACTTGTTGCCATACAACAAATATAGTGAAAGTTTTTAATTGTTACCAATTCTTTTCCATCTACACAATAGAAAATTAAGGAAACCTATGGTGAAAAAATGGAAATAAAATTTTTAGGAAACTGGTCATCCCATTTAGAGAAAGGAAAGAGGAATGTTTCATTACTGGTGGATAAGCACATTCTTTTAGATTGTGGTCCCCATACAATTGAGTCCCTGTTTGAGTCTGGAGTAAATCCAGATAATCTAGACAGGATATTAATAAGCCATATGCATTTGGATCATTTTGGTGGATTAGCTGAGATACTCTGGTATCGCGGCTCGAGAAACATAACAGATGAACTTACAATTATGGGACCTGCCGGAATCAGAAAGAATATTGAAAGAATTCTGCAGATCTATAATACACCAGATAATGAACTTTTTAAGGTTACTGCAAATTATGTGGAAATTAATCATAATGGAGAAAGTTATGAGTTAAAATCAAGATTTGTTGACAAGAGAGAGGATGATTTAGTAGAGGCATTTTATGGAAACCACGTTATCCCTGACAATATGTACAGAATAGAAGATAGGGGATGTGTAATCGCTTATACAGGAGACACTGCGTATACTGAGAATGTATCTCGAGCCGGTGAAGGGGCAGATATACTCTTTCACGAGGTGACTTATACAGATAATGAGAGTAAGACAGCAGAATTCTGGAAGCATTCCACATATTCATCTGCAATAAAGGGCTTCATGGAGAGTAAGGCAAACAAACTGGCCCCCGTGCACCTCACACAAGGTACCCTTTCCCTTTTAAAATCGAAAAATAGGGAGGATGTGATTCTTCCGATTAGTGATATCGTGTTGTCAGAATTATGAGATATATTTGGCAGGGTAATAGAAATGACTCAAAATTTTAGAGGTAAGATTTATCTCTTAAGACATGGACAGACTGACTGCAATAAAAATGGTTTGTGGTATTGCCCTGAAAAGAGTCATATCAACGAAACTGGAAAGAGGGAGGCTCTAAATATGGTGGAAACCATATCTATGATAAATCCTCAAAAAGTATACTGCAGCCCCTTTCAGAGATGCATTGATACTGCAGGAATAGTCATGAAAGAACTTCGAGGATCGGAATTTTTAATTAAAGATTGCCTCAGGGAAAGAAATTTCCAAGGGATAGATGGGTTAACTGAATATGATGTCTTAAAGAAATACAAAGTTACCATGGAAAAGTCTCCAATAACAGGAGAAATTGATTCAATTCCTAATATAGAGGGGAGTCTCTCCTTCAACAGAAGAATCCTTAAATGTATAGATAATTTAATCAGTGAAATTGAAGGAGACAAAAATATACTTCTTATAACTCATGGAGGAGTAATATATTCTGTGGTCTACCAAAAATTGAATTTAGATCCAAAACCAGATCCATTCTTTAACTGTGCTCTCCTGGGATTGGAAATAGAAAATAATACATATAAACCAATTCTATCCGTGAACATTAGAGAAAACTGGTACCCCGGGGTTGATTTTTCATCAACCAGCCTACAGATTTGATTGAATTATCAATCAACAATTTCAATGATTGATAAAGATTATCTTGAAACTATGTTTATTCCAAGTTCAGATATGATTCTATTTTTTTCCACAAACTCGTAATCAAGTGTTACCAGGTTTCTAGCATTGATCTCTAAACAGGCAGAAATATGCAAAGT
>JAKACS010000544.1 GCA_021821235.1 Bacillota bacterium | reverse complement strand
AAATGAAGATCAGCAAGTTTTTCAAGCCATTCAAAAAGAGCTTGGCCGTCAGCGGGCAAAGATTGAATTAATCGCATCGGAAAACTTTGTTAGTGAAGCAGTGATGGAAGCGCAGGGCTCTGTTTTAACGAATAAGTATGCAGAGGGCTACCCGGGACGCCGGTACTACGGCGGCTGTGAATATGTCGACATTGTCGAAGATGTGGCTCGCGATCGGGCAAAGCAAATTTTCGGTGCCGAACATGTAAACGTTCAGCCACACTCCGGAGCTCAGGCGAATATGGCCGTTTATTTTACTATTCTTGAGCACGGAGACACCGTTCTTGGGATGAATCTTTCCCATGGCGGCCACTTAACCCACGGCAGCCCGGTTAATTTCAGTGGTGTTCAATACCATTTTGTCGAATACGGTGTTGACAAAGAAACGCAGCGGATCGATTATGAGGACGTTTTGGAAAAAGCGCGTGAGCACAAGCCAAAATTGATTGTTGCGGGTGCGAGCGCCTACCCTCGTGAAATTGACTTTAAAAAGTTTCGTGAAATTGCGGATGAAGTTGGCGCCTATTTAATGGTGGACATGGCGCATATCGCCGGGCTGGTAGCAGCAGGGCTGCATCAAAATCCAGTGCCGTACGCCGATTTTGTCACCACAACGACGCATAAAACGTTACGTGGCCCTCGGGGCGGAATGATTCTCTGTCGTGAACAGTTTGCTAAGCAAATTGATAAGTCTATTTTTCCTGGAATCCAAGGCGGCCCGCTCATGCATGTGATCGCGGCGAAAGCAGTCGCTTTTGGCGAAGCCCTCCAAGACAGCTTTAAAGAGTATGCCGGCAAAATTATCGCCAATGCGAAGCACCTCGCAGAAGCTCTGCAAAAAGAAGGCCTCACCCTTGTTTCCGGCGGCACGGATAACCATTTGCTGCTAGTTGATTTGCAGTCTATCGGTCTGACTGGAAAAGTGGCTGAAAATGTCTTGGATGAGATCGGAATTACCGTGAACAAGAACACGATCCCATATGATCCGCAAAGCCCATTTGTCACAAGCGGAATCCGCATCGGAACAGCCGCTGTAACGTCCCGCGGCTTTGGCCTGGAAGAAATGGACGAAATTGCTTCGATTATTGCCTTTACGTTGAAAGATCATGAAAATGAAGCATCCCTTGCAAAAGCGCGTAGCCGCGTTGAAGCATTGACCACACGCTTCCCTTTGTATCCTGAATTTTAAATTTTATGGAAAAATCGGTCTTTGTAGCGAGACCGATTTTTTGTGCGTTTTTTCAAGTTCATGGTGTGAAGGCGGAATTCTGTGCAGTGAAGGCGGAATCGGGAACAATGAAGGCGGAATTTACCTCTTTGTAGGCGGAAAAACAGTCCATCAAGGCGGAATTCCTTTTGAAATAGGTGAGTTCGATACTGGCATGCTGAAAAAAGGGGGTGCGGTTATTCGATTTGTCAAATCATTCCCTTTTTTGAAGTTGCTCATTGGACGTTTTTTCTGTAAAATTAGACGAAGTGATTTTACGACAAATTTAGTTGTTTTTTTACAAAAAAATGAAAAAAGGGAGCGATTGATGATGGCAAAGGTTTATGTTTTTGATCACCCGCTGATCCAGCACAAACTGACATATATTCGTGATAAACATACAGGTACGAAGGAGTTTCGCGAACTTGTCGATGAAGTGGCAACGCTGATGGCCTATGAGATTACAAGAGATATGCCGCTTGAAGACATTGAAATTGAAACACCTGTCAGCACGGCAAAGTCGAAAGTTCTTTCTGGAAAAAAACTGGGACTGGTTCCGATCTTACGCGCTGGCATTGGCATGGTGGACGGTATTTTAAAGCTCATTCCCGCTGCAAAAGTCGGCCATATCGGATTATACCGCGATCCGGAGACATTAAAGCCAGTAGAATACTATGTCAAGCTCCCAAGTGATATTGAGGAAAGAGATTTCATTGTGGTCGATCCAATGCTGGCAACAGGCGGTTCCGCCATCGAAGCAATTGATTCCTTGAAAAAGCGCGGTGCCAAGCATATCAAATTCATGTGTCTGATCGCCGCTCCAGAAGGCGTCGAAGCAGTGAAAAATGCCCACCCGGATGTTGACATCTACATTGCTGCCCTTGACGAAAAGCTCAACGACCACGGCTACATCATTCCAGGCCTCGGCGATGCCGGCGACCGGCTGTTTGGGACGAAATAACAGCGACAGTGCAAATTTTAAAAAAGCAGGTGTTCGAATGATTAAGGTGATGACAATTTTTGGTACACGTCCAGAAGCGATTAAAATGGCTCCTCTTGTGCTCGAGCTGCAAAAACAGCCAGAACATTTTGAGTCCATTGTTACGGTAACGGCACAGCATCGGCAAATGCTGGATCAAGTAGTAAACATTTTTAATATTACGCCTGATTACGATTTAAATATTATGAAAGATCGGCAAACATTGGTAGATGTAACGATCCGCGGTCTTGATGGCTTGGATAAGGTCATGAAAGAGGTTAAGCCGGATATTGTTCTTGTCCATGGTGATACGACAACGACTTTTATTGCCAGCCTTGCTGCTTATTATAATCAAATTGTTGTAGGACATGTTGAAGCGGGCCTGCGCACATGGAATAAGTATTCACCATTTCCAGAAGAGATGAACCGCCAGCTGACAGGAGTAATGGCTGATTTGCATTTTGCACCAACGGCTCAATCTGCAGAAAATTTAATGAGAGAAAATAAACAGCGTGACGCCATTTTTGTCACTGGAAATACGGCGATTGATGCGCTGGCAACAACGGTAAAAGATGAGTATCATCATGAAATTTTAGACAAGGTTGGGAACGACCGCCTAATTCTTTTAACTGCACACCGCCGCGAAAATCTCGGAGAGCCAATGCGCAATATGTTTACTGCAATTAAGCGCATTGTGACTGAACAGCAGGATGTCCAAGTCGTTTATCCTGTACATTTAAACCCAGTTGTACGGGAACTTGCTGCTGAGGTGCTTGGCGACGATTCACGAATACATTTGATTGAACCGCTTGATGTTATTGACTTCCATAATTTCGCTTCCAGAGCTTACTTGATTTTAACCGATTCCGGTGGTGTCCAAGAAGAAGCTCCATCTTTAGGTGTACCTGTGCTTGTTCTGCGCGATACAACCGAGCGTCCCGAAGGAATTGCTGCTGGAACGTTGAAGCTTGCTGGAGTGGACGAGGAACGAATCTATAAATTGGCAACAGAACTGTTAACCAATCCAGAAGAATATGCAAAAATGGCGCATGCTGCGAATCCATATGGTGATGGAAAGGCTTCCCGCCGAATAACGGAAGCGATTCGCTATTTCTTTAAGCAAAAAGAAGATCGCCCGAAAGAATATATAACAGGCTGAGTTTAACTCAGCCTGTTTTTTACTTTTAAAAATTTTCATCAAGACTGAAAAAAAGATCG
>JAKACS010000543.1 GCA_021821235.1 Bacillota bacterium | reverse complement strand
ATCACGTTGCTCGATTAATTCTAGCGGGGGTGAAAGTATGAGTAAAACGCGTGTATATGAATATGCGAAAAAACACAATATTTCAAGTAAAGATGTAATAGCAAAGCTGAAAGGTATGAATGTAGAGGTTTCCAATCATATGACAACTATTGAAGATGGTGTGATCGAAAAGCTTGATGCTATTTTTGTAAAAAAAGAACAAAAACAGCAGCAAAAGCAGCAGAGGTCGGGTTCACATCGTCCTGCCGGCAATAAATCGTCAAGTCCGCAGCAAAAGCCTCAAATTCAGCCGAAAACGGCACCAAAGGCATTCGAGGATGACGATGATAAGGCTGCACCGGCTAAAGTAAAACCAAAAGTGGTTCCTCCAAAAAACAAAGAAGGAAAAAAACACGACCAAGAATATCAGTCAAAAGAAAATAAAGCGTTCAGTAAAGGGAAGTCTAAAGCTAAACCCGGACAACAAAACCGCCACCAGCACAATCATAAAAAACCTAATCAGGCAGCACAGCAAACGCCGCCACCGAAAAAGAAAGAAAAAGAACTTCCGGCAAAAATTACGTTTAGTGAATCTTTGACAGTCGCAGAACTGGCAAAGAAGCTACACCGTGAACCGTCAGAAATTATTAAAAAATTGTTCTTGCTCGGTATAATGGCAACGATCAATCAAGCTTTGGATAAGGATGCAATTGAATTGATTGCAGGCGAATACGGGGTTAATGTGGAAGAAGAAATCAAGATTGATGCAACCGATTTGGAGGTTTATTTCACCGAGGATGCACCTGAAGATCTTGTTGAAAGACCGTCAGTTGTTACGATCATGGGTCACGTTGACCATGGGAAAACGACTTTGCTGGATTCTATTCGCAACACAAAAGTGACCGAAGGGGAAGCCGGCGGGATCACCCAACATATCGGAGCCTATCAGGTTGTTGAAAATGGGAAAAAGATTACGTTTCTTGACACACCAGGACATGCCGCTTTTACGACGATGCGTGCCCGCGGTGCCAAAATCACGGATATTACCATTCTTGTTGTCGCTGCTGACGATGGAGTCATGCCGCAAACAGTGGAAGCCATCAACCATGCAAAAGCCGCAGAAGTTCCAATTATTGTCGCAGTCAATAAAATGGACAAAGAAGCAGCCAACGCAGACCGCGTTATGCAGGAATTGACAGAACACGGGCTTGTTGCAGAAGCATGGGGTGGAGATACGATTTTCGTTCCGCTATCTGCTAAAACCGGTGAAGGGATCGACAATCTGCTTGAAATGATTCTACTTGTCAGCGAAGTGGAAGAATACAAAGCCAATCCGAAGCGAAACGCCGTCGGTACAGTAATTGAAGCCCAGTTGGATAAAGGGCGCGGATCGGTTGCGACATTGCTGGTGCAAAACGGAACATTGCGAATTGGCGATCCAATTGTTGTTGGTAATACGTATGGACGTGTGCGGGCAATGGTTAACGATGTCGGACGCCGCGTGAAAGAAGCAGGTCCGTCTACGCCTGTCGAGATTACCGGCTTGAATGATGTACCACAAGCAGGCGATCGTTTTGTCGTATTTGATGATGAAAAAACAGCCCGTCAAATCGGGGAAGCACGCGCCCAACAAGCGCTCGCTGCCCATCGCGGTGAAAAATCCCGGGTAAGCTTGGAAAACTTGTTCGAACAATTAAAGCAAGGTGAAATGAAGGATTTAAATGTCATCATTAAAGCAGATGTTCAAGGTTCCGCTGAAGCTGTTGCAGCCTCCTTGCAAAAAATCGAAGTGGAAGGCGTCAACATCAAAATCATTCATACAGCTGTTGGTGCAATTAACGAATCGGATATTACGCTTGCAGCCGCTTCAAATGCAATTGTTATCGGATTTAATGTTCGACCGGATGCAAATGCCAAGCGTGCAGCCGAGGCGGAAAAAGTGGATGTACGCTTGCACCGTATCATTTACAAAGTAATTGAAGAAATTGAAGCAGCAATGAAGGGAATGCTTGATCCGGAATATGCAGAAAAAATCATTGGTCAAGCGGAAGTCCGCCAAACGTTCAAAGTATCAAAAATTGGAACAATTGCTGGATCGTATGTTACTGACGGGAAAATTACCCGTGATAGCGGTGTGCGCTTAATACGCGACGGTGTCGTTATTTTTGAAGGTGAAATTGACGACCTAAAACGGTTCAAGGATGATGCAAAAGAAGTCGCACAAGGCTATGAATGTGGTATTACGATTAAAAACTTCAACGATGTCAAAGAAGGAGATATCATTGAAGCTTATATTATGGAAGAAGTAGAGCGGAAATGATGATTGGCGCTGCCATATGTGAATGCATTATTTACGACGCCCATTCGTTAAAAGAAAAACGGGCTGTCTTGCAAAGAATCATATCGCGCCTCAAACAAAGGTATAATGTTTCGGTTTCGGAAATTGACCATCAGGATGTTTGGCAGCGAACAAAAATTGGAATTGCAGCGATTGGCTTAAGCCGCGTTTCCATCGAAAAAGAGCTCCAACATGCATTAAAATTGATCGATTCATTTCCCGAAATTGAAAGAACAATCACCGACATCGAATGGTTGTAAACAAAGAGGTGAAAGATCATGAGCCATAGAGCAAACCGCGTTGGAGAGCAAATGAAGAAAGAATTGAGCGAGATCATCGGCCGGAAGATAAAAGACCCAAGAATTGGCTTTGTAACGGTTACAGATGTTCAAGTGACCGGTGACCTTCAACAGGCGAAGGTTTTTATATCGGTTTTAGGTGATGAAGAGCAAAGGGAAAATACGCTAAAAGGCCTTGCTAAAGCAAAAGGCTTTATCCGTTCAGAAATTGGACAGCGCATCCGCCTTCGCAAAACACCGGAAATCATCTTTGAATTTGATGAATCAATCGATTACGGGAATCGGATTGAATCTCTTCTCCATCAATTGCATGCCCAGGATGAGAATCCGAATGATTGAAAAGAGAAAATGGATAGACAGCAATTGTCTATCCATTTTTTTGAACTTTTTCTTAAATGGGGGTGAAGACAATGGAAGGCATTTTGCCTTTATACAAACCTGCAGGTATGACCTCACACGATTGTGTTTTTAAACTGCGAAAAATTTTAAAAACAAAGAAAGTCGGCCACACGGGAACCCTTGATCCCGATGTGACGGGAGTTCTTCCCATTTGCATCGGCAGAGCAACGAAAGTGGCAGAGTACATAACCGATGCCGGAAAAGCCTACATCGGCGAAGTGACCATTGGTTTTTCAACAACGACCGAAGATGCCTCAGGTGAGATCGTCGAAAAAAAAGCCGTTGACCGTATGATTTCAAAAGAAGAAATCGCGGCGGTATTCGCGTCATTAACCGGAGAAATTGAACAAACGCCACCGATGTATTCAGCTGTTAAAGTCAATGGCAAACGTCTATATGAATATGCCCGTCAAGGAATAGAGGTAGAG